>CAMWLH010000221.1 GCA_947175045.1 uncultured Clostridia bacterium
GTCGAAAATACTTGGCGGGCAACTGCCCGGGAAGATAGATCGGTGCCGGCATTATGCAGCTTTAGCTCAGTTGGTAGAGCAACTGACTCTTAATCAGTGGGTCCAGGGTTCGAGTCCCTGAAGCTGTACCAAAGATTAAGGAATAGGGTAACCTATTCCTTAACTATATGGCTCGTTGGTCAAGCGGTTAAGACACCGGCCTCTCACGCCGGTAACGGGGGTTCGATTCCCCCACGAGTCACCAGAATAGTTAAGGGAGAGTTTGTTAAAGCTCTCCCTTTTTTTTAAAAATCAATAAGGAGATAAGATGTTTGTTTTAAAAAAGACCGAAGGGCATGCAAGGCGCGGAGTATTCCGCACACCGCACGGCGATATCGAAACGCCGTTTTTCATGAACGTCGGAACGGCCGCGGCGATTAAGGGCGGCATTTCCAGCGTTGACCTGCGGGAGCTCAAGACCCGTGTAGAGCTGTGCAACACCTACCACCTCCACCTGCGCCCGGGGGACGATGTGATCTATAAAATGGGCGGACTACACAAATTCATGAATTGGGACAGACCCATTCTGACAGACAGCGGCGGGTTTCAGGTATTTTCGCTGTCAAAGCTGCGCAAGATCAAGGAGGAAGGCGTGTATTTCGCCTCGCACATTGATGGGAGAAGGCTCTTTATAGGTCCCGAGGAAAGTATGAGGATACAGTCCCACCTTGCCTCCACGATCGCCATGGCGTTTGACGAGTGCGTTGAAAATCCCGCGCCGCGGGAGTACGTTCAGCGCTCGGTCGAGAGAACTACCCGCTGGCTTGCGCGCTGTAAGGAGGAAATGGCGCGGCTCAATTCCGACCCATCCACCATAAACCCCAAGCAGATGCTATTCGCCATAAACCAGGGCGGAACCTACGACGATATCCGCGTTGAGCACATGAAGATCATCGGTGAAATGGGGCTTGACGGTTACGCTGTCGGCGGCTTGGCGGTGGGAGAGCCTACCGAGGTCATGTACCATATTCTGGACGAGGTGCTGCCCTACGCTCCGACGGACAAGCCGCGGTATCTTATGGGTGTGGGAACTCCCACAAACATTATCGAGGCGGTATGGCGCGGGGTGGATATGTTCGACTGCGTAATGCCGAGCAGAAACGCCCGTCACGCCACTGTATTCACCTGGGGAGGGATAATGCACGCCACCAATGAGCGCTACAAGCTGGACGAGCGCCCGCTTGATACTCAGTGCGACTGCCCCACCTGCCGCAATTTCTCCCGCGCCTATATCCGTCATCTTTTCAAGGCGGGGGAGCAGCTCGCGGGGCGGCTTGCCGTACAGCATAACCTCTATTTCTACAACACGCTAATGGACAGGATAAACGACGCGCTTGACGAGGGACGTTTTGAGGAGTTTCGCAACAAATACTCGCCGCTGCTTGAAAGCAAGCTGGAGGATTGAAAGGGCAGTTTTCACCGATTTTGAAAGAAAAGTGAAATGGTCAAAATGGCAGAGATAATAAAAACATTCAGAGAGGAAATTCCCGCGATGCGGTAAAGTCAACGTTCCCTCAAAGGGGCAAGGTTGCAGTACGGGGGCTGGCTGCCGCCGAAAAAGTCAAAAGCAGTTCGGTACGAGCATATTTACTTCCCATGAAGCATAGAATTGGACAAAGAGTAAATTCATGGAGGTAATATATGAAGATCAATAAAAAATCCCTGAAACTTACGCTGTCAATGATCGGCTGCTTTGTACTGCTGGCAGTGTGCGCGAGAGTTACCGAACGCGCCCTGCCCACCGCTGCCGCCGCGGCGGAGCGTCCCGTTATCGTGCTTGACGCGGGTCACGGCGGAATTGACTCCGGCGCTGTGGGCGGCGGCGGAACTCTCGAAAAGGACGTGAACCTGTCTATCGTGCGCATATTGCGCGATATGCTGGAGATGTCGGGCTTCGAGGTAGTGCTCACTCGCAGCGAGGACATCTCCATCTACGATGCGGGCGTTGAGGGCATACGCAACCAGAAGCTCTCCGACATGGACAACCGCCTTGAAATAGTCCAAAGCTACCCCGACAGCATTTTCCTGTGTATCCACCAGAACAACTACACCGACCCGCAGTATTTTGGCGGGCAGATGTTCTACAACAACAATAACCCCGATAACCGCACCCTCGCGCAGATAATGCAGAATAAATTCGCGGAGCTCCAGCCGGGCAACGACCGCGAAATAAAGCTCTCGGGGGACGAGCTTTTCCTGCTGAAATCCAACCCCAATCCCTCGCTTATGATCGAGTGCGGATTTCTCTCAAACCCCGACGAGGAGGCGCGCCTGTCCACTTGGGAATATCAGCAGCAGGTAGCCTTCACCATCTACGGCGGGGTCATGGAGTTCATCGACGCTACCGCGGAAAGGCCGAGCGAGTTTGATTAAACGGCGTTCAGCCCAGCAGTCTTTTCAGCATCTCAAACAGCGCAAATTTTACCTTAATATCATGAGGACGGTCAGTACGGAAATCCGAGAGCATTTCCGCGCCGTCCTCATCTTCATTTTCCGTCACCGCGGGCAGACACAGCGGCGGGAACATCACGCACCACCAGTTATGACCCTCGCCGCTCCCCAGCGTTATCCTGAGCGCCGTGTAAGTACCCGCGGGCAGCGTCACATCGTCATACACCCTCGTCGTGAAATACATCTCCGCGAGCTCCGCGCGCGCCCCGTAGCCCGCGCCGCGCTCCGTAAGAAACCGCCGACAGTCCTCCTCGATCTCGGGCAGAAGCTCCTCTGTGCGCCTTTCCGCCTCCGCAAGACTTCCGCTGTCCGCAAGCTCCGCGCCGTATCGCTCCAATAAGTAGGCACGCAGCTCCAGCTTTATCCGCTGATCCTCCTCGCTGTCCGAATTTGCGGGTATATGCAGCCGCAGAACCTCCCCCTGCACTTCCTCCGCCCTGACCGCGAAATCCCTGAACCCTCCAAGCAGTATCGCCAGTATAATTCCCGCCAGAAATACAAAATCTGTCTTTTTCATATTGTAACCTTTCCCCCATAAAATCTGTCTTATTTATTAAGAGTAAGTCCCGATACACGGCAAATCCACCAAAACAAACCGCGCATTACCACTTTTCTCTCCCTCATTATTGGTGAAAATAACAAATTTAATCACGGGGCGAAACTTTTTTTCGTATAATTTTGACTTCTCAGATAAGGGGGCGTTGCAATGAACATTAAAATCCTTCCCTTGCTTTCGGCGGGGATCATCCTACTATCGGGCTGCAATCGCGGCGCGGACGTCACACAAACAAATCCCGATACTGCCGAGATCGCGGAAATTCATTCGGACGGAACGGAAACGGCGGAAAGCTCCGCATTTCCCGACAGTCCCGCGGGTATTACCGCCCCCGACACATCTTCCTCCGCGCCCGTGATCGAAAATAATGTCGGAGTATCCCTTACAAGAGACCAATACGATTATCTTCGCGAAATGACCGACTTTTCGGGAAGATATATGAGCTTAGAGGAAATTAATTGGCAGTGCGTTTACATTCCCGAGGACACAAGCCGCTTCGGGTATGCGTTTACGGCGGACGACGAGTGGCTCTACTTCCAAAATATCGAATACACCGAAGCGGGATATGCCGCCTCAAACCTTACCGTTACGGAATACAACATACTTACCGGCGAATTTGAGAGCTTTGAGTTCCCTGCATCATACACAATCTCTTATGCCGACAGAGATTACTTTATTTATTATGACGGGGAGAAAGATATTCTGGTGAACCACGGCAGCGGCGAGTCAATGCCCCTGCCCGAAAGCGAAAAACTGTATGCAAGCACATACCCGGGTATAAAACGCATAGGGCAGAGCTTCTATTACAACATTTCCGAGGAATTTTCAAATGCGGACGGCTCAATGTCGTTTGAAAGTGCGGTGCTGTGCAGATACGCCCCCAATGTGGATTATTTCGCAAAGCTGGCGGCGGATATGGAGATAGTCGGCTCTGTCAGCGAGGAGGTCTACTGCAAATCCTCCGGCGGAAAGATATATCGCTATGTGATAGGCGGCGGGCAAGCCGAATTTGAGTTTCAGAGCAGCTATCTACATGCGGGAGGAGCTTTCGCGGGGTACGTTATCCCCACCGTAAACAGCAGTCTGTTCGGACAGCGCTATGAGGTGGGGCGGCTGCTACCGAGAGACACATGGAACGTTTATCAGCAGCAGATATTTACAACGCATTATGGAACGCGTGTTTGGGATATAGCCATTACAAGCGAGTCGGTCGCCTTTGTGGAGCTGTCAAGTAACGAGACGCAGACGGTTCTCGCGGTGGATATCAATTCGGACAGAGCGGCGGACACAGGCTACAGCGATATACTGCACTGCGGCAGGGATTGGGTATATCTAAGAGATTACAATGACGGCGGTAGTAGTATTCTGGCGATAAAGCCTAATGAGACATATTCTCTCTCCGCCGCCGTAACTCCTGCGCGGTAGTTCACTGCCGACGAAAGTCAGAAAAACGCCCACGCAGGGAAATTTCCCGCGGGAGCCCGCGAA
>CAMWLH010000222.1 GCA_947175045.1 uncultured Clostridia bacterium
ATTTTATTCTCGCTGTCGGCGGCGGTTCGGTTATCGACTGCTGCAAGATAGTTTCCGCTCAGGCGAAAACCGACGAGGATATCTGGGAAAACGAGATGGTCAAGAAGGAATTCCCGACCGAATTTATCCCTATGGGCGCGGTAGTCACGGCTTCGGGAACGGGTTCGGAGATGAACGCGGGCGCGGTTATCACCAACGAAACGGAAAAGATCAAGTGCGGACTATTCGGAGCACAGGCGGATTTCGCATTCCTTGACCCAACATATACGATATCCGTGCCGTTTGGGCAGGTGATTTCGGGAGCTTTCGATACGCTTAGCCACGCAATGGAAACGTACTTCGGCAAGCCCTCCGAAAACAATTTATCGGACGATATCAACGAAGCGGTAATGCGCAGCGTCATCAAAAATATGCGCGTTCTTATTACGGATCACGAGAACTACAACGCCCGTAGTGAGCTGATGTGGGCAAGCTCTATGGCGGAGAACGGGATACTTAAAATCGGCAAAATTACGGATTTTCAAGCACATCAGATCGAGCATCAGCTTGGAGCGTATACCGACTGTAATCACGGGAAAGGGCTGGCGGTCATTCACCCCGTATTGTACCGTCACATCTACAAGGACGGAGTGGAAAGGTTCGCGAGATTTGCGAAGAACGTCTGGGGTATCTACGATAAAAAATCCGAGGAGGAAACGGCTCTCGCGGGAATAAACACACTTAAAAATTTCATTAAAGAGGTCGGGCTGCCGACAAGTTTTTCGCAGATGGGAATTCCCGAAAACACCGATTTTAAAGCGATCGCGGATTCAACCAATATAACGGCGGGGTGCTGCAAAAAGCTGACCGCAGACGAAATACTTGAGATACTCAAGGAGTGCGTATGAAAAAATTAACGCTGATATGTATTCTTGCATTAGCGGCATTGTTTGGAATTACGGGCTGCGCCGCAAGCAATTCCGAATCGAGCGGAGCCGCAAAAAACACTCCGCCGCCCGAAGAGCCGATACTGACGGAGATCACGATAACCGCGGGCGAAACAGTGTTGGACGGCGTGCTTTTCGACAATTACACGGCAAGGTGCTTTGCGGATATGCTCCCACTGACAAGTGCGCTTTGGAATCCTGCCGACGGCTATGCGAAAGCGTTTGATCTTCCGTCCGAAATATCCGACAGCGACGAGCGCACGAGAAACTATGAGCTTGGCAGTCTTGCTTATTGGTTTGAGGGACCGTCGATCGCGATAATCCATAACGACAACAGAGAGCAAACGGTGGTTCCCGTTGTACCTATCGGAAAAATAACCTCGGACGTCGGTATGTTTTTTAGTTACGGAAACAACAATGAAACGGTCACTATCGAGAAAAAGGAGAGTGAAACATCATGAAAAGGCTGTTTGCGATAATTTTATGCGCAGCTTTAGTGCTCGGGCTTGTCGGCTGCAAGTCGGATAAGATCGAGAACGCGGGCAAAGTTCTTGTTGTATATTTTTCCGCATCGGGCAACACCAAAACCGCCGCGGAGCTGATCGCGGAACAGACGGACGGCGATCTGTTTGAGATAGTTCCGAAAAATCCGTATACCACGGAGGATCTGAATTGGAATGATCAAGACAGCCGTGTTTGCTACGAGCACGACAATCCCGATGCGCGTGAGATCGAGCTTGAATCCACAAGCGTTTCCGATTGGGAAAGCTACGACACGGTTTTCATCGGCTATCCTATATGGTGGCAGATCGCCGCGTGGCCTGTGGACGGCTTTGTAAAGGCAAACGATTTTTCGGGCAAAACAGTCGTTCCATTCTGCACATCGTCAAGCTCCGGGCTTGGCAGCAGCGGAAAGCTGCTTGCCGATATGACGGGAACGGGCAATTGGCTCGACGGACATCGGTTTGCTTCACGTCCGTCCGAATCCGACATCGGTGAATGGCTGAAAGATTTGGGATTATAATTATCTGAGAGGAGATAATAACTATGAAAAAATTAAGCGCGATCTTCGCAAGTCTGGCATTGGCATTATGCCTGACCGCTTGCAATAACAGCGATACCTCGGGCGGCGGAATTTCCGCCCCCTCGTTAATCCAGAACAGTTCAAGCAGTTCTTCAACATCAACGTCAAGCACAAGCTCAATTAGTACAAGTTCTTCGGAGTCGTCATCTTCAAGCGAGGAAAGCTCCGTTACGGAGAGCGTTTCGGAAACGTCCGAAAGCATTCCCGTTGAATCGAGCAAACCCGAACAAAGCAGCACTGCGCCCGTATCGTCGGAGTCACCCGAGCAGAGCGAGCCGGAATCACAGCCTGAGTCTTTACCCGAGGACGATAAAACGTTGGTGGTCTATTTCACATGGTCGTCTAACACCGCGGGAATGGCTGAAACTATCGCCGATCTGACAGGCGCGGACACGTTTGAAATAGTTCCAGTAGTTCCCTATCCCGAGGAATACACTTCCTGCACCGAGGTAGCTCTCGAGGAACGCGACAGCGACGCCCGCCCCGCTATCCAAAATCTCCCTGCTTCTGTTTCGGAATACGATAATATTCTTATCGGATATCCGATCTGGTGGCACACCGCACCTATGATAATCGGTACGTTTCTGGAGAATTACGATCTGAGCGGAATTGACGTTTATCCGTTTACACAATCGGCTTCCATGGACGCGGAGCAGTTCGAGCAGTCTATGGATTTTGTGCGCGGCTGTGCGGAAAACGCGACGGTACATGACGGACTGTTTGCAAGACCCTCTGATACAAGCGCAATTACAAGCTACCTCGAACAAAACGGACTTACAAAGTAGGTGAACATATGAAAAAATTTTCTGCGATTATTCTTGCGGCGTTATTGCTTTGCACGGGCTGCGCTAACGGCGTTAATTCAAGCAATGAAACAAGTACAGACGCAAATGGTGGCAGTTCCGTTTCTTCGGAAAATGCCGCACAGAACAGCACAGGCTCATCGGAAAATTCAACGCAGAGCGGTTCGGACTCTGCGGATAACGAAGCGGATTCCACTCCCTCGGCAATCGGTAATTCTCGAGTTCTTATCGCGTATTTCACCGTTCCCGAGGACGATGTTGACACGGTTGCAAGAGCGAGCGTAGTAGTCAAGGACGGCGAAAAATTCGGCAACACGGAATATGTCGCGAATGTGATCCAACAGACGATTGGCGGCGATCTGTTCAAAATCGAGGCAGTTCAAGAGTATACTCACGATCACGACGCTCTTACCGATTTCGCCGCCGATGAAAAGGCGGATAACGCGCGCCCCGAGCTGAAAAACCACATTGACGATATCTCAAAATACGACACGATAATTCTCGGTTATCCGAATTGGTGGGCTGATCTGCCTATGCCCGTGTATACGTTTCTGGAGGAATACGATCTCGGAGCAAAGACGATAATTCCGTTTGTTACACACGGCGGCAGCGGATTTTCCAACACGCGGAGAACTATTTCCGATCTTCAGCCTGGAGCATTCGTGAGCGATAATTCCCTGAATTTGTCGCGAAATGATATTCTCGGAAATGAGAACACAATCACGGAATGGGCGGAAAGTCTTGATATAAATACCTCCGTGCCGCTTTCGGCAGCACCCTCGACCAACGGAAATACGGTTCTCACCGCAGCGGCGGACGCTAACAATTCCCAAACGCTGTATCTTTGGGAGGATGGCAACGCTCCCGCCGTGACCGAGTACACCGTAAATAACGGAAATTATTTTGACGCCCCCGATTTTCGTCCGTATGTGGTGACGTTTCCCGTTCCCGATGACACGGAGGTCAAGGGGGCGGTGCTTATTTGCGCGGGCGGAGCGTTTCAATACCGCAGTGATAACAATGAGGGCACGCCCGTTGCGGAGGAGCTGAGCAAGCTCGGTTATCAGAGCTTTGTTGTGAATTATCGGCTGCGCCCGTACACACAGGAGGAGGGCGCGCTTGATCTGGCGCGTGCGGTTAGGTTCGTGCGAAAAAATGCCGATGTTTACGGTATTGACGAAAAGGATATCGCGGTTATGGGATTTTCGGCGGGCGGTATTCTGGCGGGTGAAATGCTGCTGAATTTTGACGGGCTGGTAAACGGTACTGCGCTTGATGCGGATTATGTTCCCGATACGCTTGACGGGGTTTTGGCGGACGCGGGCGCGGACGGAATGATCTACTCATTCTATGGGCGGTTGAGCGTGGCTTCCACCGACAGCGAAAAATTCGCGCAGTCCGATCTTCCGCCGACATATTTCTGTTACGGAACACACGACCCGTTTGTGCGGCAGTTTGAGCTGAATGTAAACGCTCTCCGAGAGGCAAACGTTCCCGTAGAAGTGACCGTGCTTGAAGACACTCCGCACGGATACGGATATACCAGAGGTTGGATTCCCGCTTATGCGGAATGGTTAGAGAATATATTTAAGAACAACTAAGGAGAGCAACTAAATGAACAGACCATACGTTATATGCCATATGTTGACCTCGGTGGACGGAAAGATAGACGGCGGATATATGAGCGCACCCGAGTGCGCCGAAGCCTTTGCGGAAT
>CAMWLH010000223.1 GCA_947175045.1 uncultured Clostridia bacterium
GACCACGCCTGCGGCAACTACCGCGCCGGCTACTACGACCGAGACCACTCCGCAGACTACCCCCGCTGTCACACCCGAAACGCCGCCGCCCACGACCGCGGCGACTCCCGCAAGCACCCCGCAGACTTTCCCCATGGGCGGCATACCCGTAAACGATGACGAGCCGATACCCGTTGACAGCGGCGACGATATCCCCGACTACACCGAGCCGCCCGAAACAACGACAACTCCCGCGCCGATAAACACCGACGCTGCAAATGAGACGCTGTACGTCACCGTGAGCGGCATGACTGTCTCAGGCAAGGCTGTCGACATCGTGTCGAGAGTCACGCAGAACGAGATGGGGTATACCTTTGCGCCCGAAGCGATAAAGGCGCAGGCGGTGGCGGCGTACACCTACATAAAATACTGCAACAAATACGGGACGTATCCCAGCGTGCTGCTGAGCGATACGGTGAACGACTCCGTGCGTGTGCTTACCGAATCGGTCATCGGACAGGCAATTTATTATGACGGGGATTATATCCAGGCGGTCTATTCCGCTTCTTCGGCGGGCTATACGGCTTCAAGCGAGAACGTGTGGGGCAACGCATATCCTTATCTTACCAGCGTTTTCTGTGAGCTGGACGCGAAGTATGATCCGAATTACGGCCGCAAGGTTACCTATTCCTCCGAGGATATCAGAAGCCGTGTATTGAATGTAACCGGCATAGAGCTTTCGGGCGACCCCTCGGGCTGGATATCCATTGACGGCTACTCCGACGGGAAGTATGTCGAGCAGATGAATATAGGCGGCTACCACAGCTATACGGGCAGCAGCGGCAGGACTGTCAAGCTCTCGGGGCGCGCGTTCAGAGAGAATATAATGAGCTACGAGCTGCGCTCGGGAGCGTTTGACGTAAGCTACGACGCGTCAACGGATCTGTTCACGTTCACCACCTACGGCTACGGTCACGGAGTGGGAATGAGCCAGAACGGCGCGAATAACCTTGCCTCGCAGTGGGGGTATGATTATAAGCAGATCTTGGAGTTTTATTATACGGGAGCGACCGTAAGATAACACCGACAAAAAACGGCATTGCCCAAAAGGGGCAATGCCGTTTTGCTATTCAGCCGCAGTTTTGCACTTCTCCGTGAATTTGGGAAAGAGCTTTTTCATCAGCAGATACAGGGCATAGCCGACGAGCGCGCCTAAGGTGTTGCAGATAACGTCGTCCGTGCTTCCCTGACGTCCGATGAATGCCTGTAAAAATTCTATCAGAAACGTGCACCCAAAACCAATAAGAACGGTTTTCCACAGGTTAGCCCGTTTCCACACAAGCGGCAGAAAAAAGCCGAGTGGGACATAAAGAACGATGTTGACCGCGAAGTCCCAAAATGTGGACAGCCACACATAGCGGTTTTGCCCCAGAACCTGTCCGTCAAGCCATAAATTCGCCAACAGTTTGGGCGCAAGTTCCCAACGCTGAAACTCTGTATAAAAGTAAAAATCATGGTCAAACGGGTAATGCCAAAGCTTATACCAAAAGACTGTTGGGAACAGCGTACAGCATATCAACTCCGCTATATAGCAAACGAAAAGCATTCTTACTATTTCATTAAAACGGGAGCGCCTGCGCACCTCCGCAAAGCCGTCGGCGAATTTTTTCTTGTGCCGCGCCCTGCGGATAAGCCAATAGACTAAAGCCGCGGCGATAACCACAGGCAGTGCCTGAACGGGGTCATCACTCAAAAGTCGTTCAAAAAACATTGCAAATTTCCTTTCCGAAAAGCGTGATAATATGTTTAATACGATCCTGCGATGGTATCGGGGAATTTTTATTCCTCCATGATCTCCGTCTCGTCAAGGTCGGGGTGGACTTCATGGGGAGCAAGGTCTGTCCTGTCCTCTCCGCGGTACAGCAGCTTAAGCAGCACGGGCGAAGCGATGGAGGAGCAGATTATCAGCAGGATAACGGAGGTGAAATACTGCGAGGAGATCATTCCCACGGCAAGCCCTTTTTGAGCGACGATAAGCGCCACCTCACCGCGGGTCATCATTCCCACGCCGACTTTAAGTGAGTCCTTGCCGCTGAATTTCCACAGCCGCGCGACCAGCCCGCAGCCTATCACCTTAGCCACCAGAGCCACCGCCACGAACGCGAGGGAGTACCACAGCAGGCTGAGCGTGAAGCCGTCAAAGGTGGTTTTTAAGCCGATACTGGCGAAAAACACGGGTCCGAAAAGCAGGTAGGAGCTGATATCCATTTTACCCTCAATGTATTCCGCGTCGCGAAGGTTGCAGAGGATTATTCCCGCGACATAAGCGCCGGTGATGTCCGCGATGCCGAAGAATTTTTCTGCGCAGTATGCCATAGCTAAGCACAGCACAAGTCCGAAGATAGGTATGCGGCGCTGATGATAGAAGCGCTTATCCAGCACCTTGAAGAGCAGATATACAAGAAATCCCACAACAACGCTGAAAGCAATGAACAGCAGGGTCTTTATCACAACGTCGAGGGGCTTTGCGTCGGCGTCCTTGAAGCCTATTACAAAGGTAAGTACGATAATGCCTATCACGTCGTCGATTATGGCGGAGCTCAGTATGATAGTCCCCACCTTGCCTTTAAGGTGCCCAAGCTCGCGCAGAGCCTGAACGGTAATGCTTACGGAGGTAGCGGTCATGATAGTCCCCACAAAGATACCGCTCAAAAATTTTTCCGAGCCTATCGGAGCGAATCCGTAGAACACCGAGTATAAAAGGTAGCCCATTACCAGCGGCACGAAAACTCCCGCGCAGGCGATAGACAGCGCCACAGGACCTGTTTTTACAAGGTCGCGCATATTTGTTTCAAGCCCCGCGGAGAACATCAGCAGCACAACGCCTATCTCCGCCATGGTAAGGATAAAATCGGACTGATCGACTATTCCCAGAACGCTCGGGCCTATCAGAAGCCCGGCGACTATCTGTCCGACGACCTGCGGCGCTTTGAGCTTTTTTGCCAGCAGTCCGAGCAGCTTGGCGGCTATGAGAATGATCGCAAGGTCTTTAAAACATTCAAAGGTTTCCATAAATCCCCATTCCTTTCTCTGTCATAAATATTATATACCTATTTGGTCTGTAATTCAATGCCAAATCTTCACAATAAAACGCGAAAAAGGAAAGTTTATTTTGGTGCATTTAGAGTAAAATAAAATGCATAGAGCAACGTTCACGAATTAAAGCAGCGCAAGCAGAGAGCAACATAAAGCTCACGCGGGAAAGCGGCGTTCGCATAGAACAGCGCTTAGACCACGCAGGAAAATTTTACGCGGGAGCCCGCGAAAACGGAGCGCGGCGGAGTTTTTGCGGGCGGGTCGCGTAAAATTTTTTTAGGATCAGGAGAATTTTATGGAGCAAATAAACGGGAGAGCCTCCGAGAAGAGGATATTGGCAAATGTCACAGACGGAAATGTGATAGCGGTCGGTGAGCTGCTGGACGGGGTGTATTCAAAGAAGCTGTCGGGGGACGGGTATGCGGTCATGCCCGCGAAAAAGCTGTGGATATTCGAGGGCGGAAATGTGGAGCTGTCCGCGCCCGCGGACGGGGTCGTCACGGAGATAGGGGGCGGACGGCTGACTATGCGCACAGGCGACGGGATAAGCGTGTGCGTGGTCATGGGAGAAGCCGCAAAGCTGTTCACCGATGTCGGCGGCAGGCTTTCCGCGGGGGAGCATTTCTGTACGCTGCCGCCGAAAAAGTATCTGCGGCGCTCGCTGTACAGCGGAGCTATACCCGTGCTGATCACCGAGCCGCGGCGGGTAACGGAGCTGCATATTCTGTCGGGGTATCATAAAAGCGGTGAAAAGGCGGCGCAGTATAAAGCGCTTTATGATGTATAATTCCCGTCGCCGGAATGCCCCCGCATCTGAATTTCAAAAAGAGTCGGAATTTTCGCAGAAAATTCCGACCGGTTCCCGCAATCGCGCGTAACGGAGCGAAGCGGAGTGAGCGTGCTTGCGGGAATTTTGAAATTCTTTTAAATCATTTAATCCTTGTCAGCATATATTAACAGCCCCTCGTCAACATATACTAAACAGCCCCTCGTCAGCATAGCTTAACAGCATAACGGCTAAGATCACCCCCGAAAAATTAAAAGAAATTTTTATGTAGGCTCCATGTTGCTTTATGCCGTAAATTACCACAGTAAAAAACGAATTTTTGCGGAAACTGTTCGGAACAATATACACAAACAGATCAATCTGAAATACAAATGAAAAGGAGAATGAACCTTGAATATATCAAATCAGGAATACGGCGAGCTTGCGAAAAGAATGTCGCCCCCCTCGGCGATGTACAAGACCCTGCCGATGGCTTTCGTGATAGGCGGAGGTATCTGCGTGCTGGGAGAGGCTCTGCTGAACCTTTACGGAATGCTGGGCATGAACAAGGACGACGCGGGAGCGCTCACGTCGATGTCGCTTATTTTTTTGAGCGCGCTGCTTACGGGGCTTAAGCGGTACGACAGGATAG
>CAMWLH010000224.1 GCA_947175045.1 uncultured Clostridia bacterium
AAGCAGTCCGTGAACGTCCTTGTCCGCAAACCGAACCACGTCACCGGCTGTGAACTCCTTTTCCGCGTCGTCCGCCAGCAGCAGCTTTCCCGTACCCTGCACGGCATACCATATCTGCTCCGAGGCTTCGTGCGTATGCCTCGGCTGGCAGGCTCCCTTTTCAAGATGGACCTCGGTTATCGTTACCCTTTCGCTTGCGGAATTTCCCGGATTCAGAAGCTGCCTTGACACTACTCCCGGGTTCGCCAGCTCCTTGATACTGCTTTTCTCAATAAACTCCATAACCGAAACCTCCCTACATTATATCTTTGCGAAAGCCTCTTCCAAATCCGCAATAATATCATCGACATTCTCCAGACCTACCGAGAACCTTATCAGACCGCCGTCAATGCCTGCCGCGACAAGCTGCTCATCGGTAAGCTGTCTGTGGGTCGCGCTTGCGGGGTGAAGCACACAGGTACGGATATCCGCAACATGTACCTCGTTTGAAGCGAGCTTTAAGCTGTCCATAAACTTAACCGCCGTCGAACGTCCGCCTTTGATCGAGAAGGAAATAACGCCGCTTGTGCCGTCGGGAAGATACTTTTTCGCCAGCTCGTGACCCTTGCTGCTTGGAAGCGCGGGATAGGTGACAAACTCGGCTTTACCCGTGCTCTCGATATACTGCGCGACCTTGAGAGCATTCGCGCAGTACTGCTTCATACGAACCGCAAGCGTTTCCAGACCGAGATTCAGCAGGAAAGAGGAATGTGCCGCGGGGTAGCAGCCGAAATCCCTCATAAGCTGCATACGCGCCTTTATGATATACGGTGCCGCGGGGTAATCCTTGGTGTAAACCAGCCCGTGGTAGCTCTCGTCGGGCTCGGTCATACAGGGGAATTTTCCGCTTGTCCAGTCGAATTTGCCGCTGTCTACGATAACGCCGCCGACCTGCACCGCGTGTCCGTCCATATATTTTGAAGTGGAATGTATTACGATATCCGCGCCCCACTCCATCGGGCGGCAGAGAATAGGCGTTGCAAAGGTGTTGTCAATTATCAGCGGAACTCCGTGGTCATGAGCCGCCTTTGCCCACATCTCGATATCAAGCACGGTCAGCGCGGGGTTCGCGAGAGTTTCCCCGAAAACCGCCTTGGTGTTGGGCTTGAACGCGGCATTGAGCTCCTCGGCGGTGCAGTCCTCGTCCACCCAGATACACTCGATCCCCATTCTCTTAAGCGTTACCCCGAAAAGGTTTATCGTTCCGCCGTATATCGACGAGGACGCGATAAAGCTGTCCCCCGCCTCGCAGATATTGAGGATTGACAGCAGCGAGGCAGCCTGTCCGCTGGAGGTGCACATTGCCGCCGCTCCGCCCTCGAGAGCCGCTATCTTCTTTTCCACAACGTCGGTTGTGGGGTTCTCAAAGCGTGAGTAAATAAGGCTCTTGGTGGGGTCGTCAAATACCGCCGCCACGTCGTCGGTGGAGTCGTACACATATGTGGTACTTTGAACTATCGGCATTACTCTCGGCTCGCCGTTTTTAGGCGTATATCCCTCGTGAAGGCACTGTGTTTCGATTTTCATAATGTTTTTCCTTTCTGTCATCGGCAATATGCCGTTTTTATATAATATACTTTTTTAGTATAACATATCTTGGGTTATTTTACAAGTCCCATTTAGGGAAAAGTTGTCAGTCCTCAAACACACCATACTTTGTTTTAAGCCTGTCAAGCCTTTTCCCGAGCGGCTTGCGCAGAATCAGCAGGAACACCGCGTTTGATACGCAGTACACCGCGGTTATCGGCAGCGAAGCCGCCAGCGCCGCGATCCAACGCGCAAGCGAGAACGCTCCGCCCTCGGCGGAAAGCGCCGTCCACACGTCCATGACCGCGGAAAAGAACACTCCCGAAACAATTCCGTAAACGCACAGCGGCACGGGCTTTTCCAGCATACCCTTTTTATTGAGAAGCCCCGCAGCAAGCCCTATAAGCCCCCAACAAAGCATCTGAAACGGAGTCCACGCTCCCTGCCCGAAATAGATATTCGATATCAGCGCGGAGAGCGCTCCTATCATAAATCCCGTCTGACCGCCGAAATACATTGCGGCTATGGTCACTATCGCCGAAACGGGCTTAAAAAACGGTATCGGTGCGAAAATAAACCTCCCCGCCGCCGAAAAAGCCGTCATGACCGCCGCCAGCACCAGCTCACGCGCCGAGGGGGCGCGCTTCTCGAACGCCAGAAAAAAATGCACGCAGCACAGCACCGCTCCTGCCGCCGCGGCGATATCCCACCGCAGACCCGCCGCCGTCAAAACCACAGCAAGCGGCACCATGATCAGTGCCGCTATGCTTAATGATCGTTTTAAAATCTTTTTACCGTCCATCGGATCACTTCTTTTTCCGCCTGTCAAGCCCCGCGAGGATATCGTCCACCTCGTAGCGGCCCTTATCCAGCGTGTCGTCGTCGTCCGAAATAAGCTCGCTGCGGCTCTTCTGCGCGAGGATCACCGAGCTGCGCCGTCCGCTGTACTCGCTGTCGGGCTTTATCGCTCCTCTGTGAGTCTTGCGTCCGATCTGCGGAACATCCGACTGGGCAAAAAACGCATCGTTTTTCGACTTTTTGGGGAGCTCGGGTATCTCGGCGGTCGCGCCGCTTACCTTAGGAGGCTCCACCGCGTTATCAAGATATCTGCGCGCCGCCACCGGGGCGGGAGTTCCTACCACCGCCGCGGTCTTAACGGGAACGGGCGTATCGGGCTTGTTGGGCTTGTCTGGAATATCGGGTATCACCCTGCGCTCCTCGCGGCGCGGAAGCTCCTCCGACGGAGGCACGGGAGCGGTCACACGTCTTTCGGGCACAGTCTCGGGCTTACCCGCGCGTCTTTCCGCGAATTTTTCAAGAAGCTGCTCCGTCGTTTTCTGCGGCGGAACGATAGGCTTAGACAGCGGTATTATATCGGGATTAGAGCCGCCCCGTGCGGGAGCCTGCTGTCTGCCCGAATAGCTGAACAGCACGCCGTCCGCGCCTGAAGCGGGCTTTGAAGCGCCCTTGCGGGATATCGCCCCCCTGCCGTCGGGCTTGACCGATATCGCGGACTGAGTCTCGGTATCCTCCCGCCCGTGCTCGTTCTTCACCTTGGGAACGACCTCGGGCGGCGGCAGCTTTGCCGCTGCGGCTCTGATAATATCAAAAATAATCAGCGCCAGGCAGGGCAGCACCGCGATCACGCATATTCCCCAGCCCGTCTGCGAAAAGCGTATTATCGCGCCGAGTATGGAACTGGACATATCCGCTTTGCCGATAAGGTCGGTCTCCTCAAAGCTATACTGCCCCTCGCTGTCGGAAACGGTCACGGTATACACTCCGTCCTTCATCTCCGCGCTGTCCATATAGCCCAGAGCGGGCTTACCGCCGCGGCTGTACAGCACCAGATGATCCCTCTCCAGCTCATAAGCCTCACAGCGCCGCACCATGACCGCGCTCCCCTCGCTCACCGCCTCAAACTCGTCCGTCTCCGCGATATACACGTTAAATCCCAGAATATCCACCGCGCCCCGCGCCCCGAAAAGCGACGACGTAACGATAAGCACTATACATAATATCACCAGCAGCACGCACACGGCGTACCCGATTCCCCTGGATATTTTCTTTCCCACTCTATGCACCCCTTACAATAAAAGAAATTTTCCGCGACCCGCTCGCCGCGCCGGGCTCCCGCGGAAAATTTCCTGCGTGGAGCGAGCGTTGCTTTCGCGGTACGGTAAACTATTATCATTATCAAATATGTCACATTGTCTTGTACATATATTTTATAGTATATCATATATGTCGAATTTTTTCAAGTCATTTTTTCTATATTGTTTTCGTTAGCCCTGCGAATAATCGTCATCGCTTCAAAAATTCAGCCTTCCCAAACCCGCGTTGTGCATTTGCGACGAAAGTTTTCATCATTGCATATTTTTTTTGTTCACATCTTGACAAACCATTATAATTGTGTTAAAATAAAATATATCATTATGGGATTTTTGTGCCTTTGTCCGGCATAAGGAGCAAAAGTTCCGCAATAGCGCCATTTGACGGTAATTTGTCTTTCCCTTAAGGAGGAGCCTATTATGTATCAATGCCATATTCGGTTTTATTTCGCAGGTCGGCAGCCCGAGATCTATAATACCATAAAAGAAATGAAGCCGTCTGAGTGTTTTTCCTATGAGTTCTCCCAAAGCGACACGCCCGACGCGGCGCTTGCGGCAAACGCGGACATTTTTTTCGCGGAGGTCTGCGACGAGGAATCCGCGCGCGGACTGCGGGAGCTCACCTCATACAGAAAACCCGTCATAGTTCTTGCGGATAAGCAAAGCGCCGCCCTTTTATCCGATCAGCTTGAGGATATAGAGGATATCTGGACTCTGCCGATGTCGCGGGAGGAAACGGAGTTCCGCTTTTCAAGGCTGCAGCGGCTCTGCAAAAAGTACGGAGA
>CAMWLH010000225.1 GCA_947175045.1 uncultured Clostridia bacterium
ACAGCTGACAAAATGCCGTATATAAGAACACCCAATGCACATAGCGAAATAACAGAAACAACTATAATTTTAATGGGTTTCTTATTTAATGGAACTTTAGCCATTAACGTTCCTCCAATGCTTTTAATTTGTTAAGGTAATCCCCCAAAATAATTTGATTTTTTGGTTCCTCTTGAATTCAAAATTATTTGTCTGATTATTAAAAATTCGCCAATCTATATAGTGCTTCTAACAATATAAAAATCTAAGTCACTTTTTACATATATGGTTGAAACACCTAAATAAACTCCATTTGTTAATAAGCATACGACAATGATCATCATTGATGTCATGTTCCGATATAATATTGAAACCGGACAGGTCAATCTCATCATAGCCTATGGGCGGCTCAGATACATATAATGTTTCCTGCTCAAAAAAAATGGTCGGAAGTTGTTTCGTTTGTATGTTAACTTGACGCTTACATATCGCTGCTTTCAGTAGCTTCATTAAAATCGGTATTTTCGCTTTCCGTAAGCGCCCCATCGCCATTCGTTAGTTGGTTTAGGTATGAATAATTTGTAATCTTTGATACATTATCGCCAGTAAAACAATCAATAAGTTCCTCCTCTTTCAGCTTTTCAAATATTTCATCAGCATCCAAATCAAAATATTGCTCATAAGCTATTGTTACCGTCAGAATATCCGTTGGGACAAATTCTACAGCACTGACAAGTTCACTACGTAATCTGCAATAATCTTCTTCAGAAACAAGATACTCCCTATTGACGTGCTCAATTTTAGTGTATGGTATTTCACAATCTAAGCATTTTCCCACAAAATTGTTTACCTCATAAAATGGTGTTAAAGAGTTATCTTTTCTATTATCGAAAACAGAATCAAAAAACAACACACTAGTTTCACCATTCATATTTCGCATTGTGAACGTATTGCCTGCGCGTGTTGATCTAGTGTGAAGCACAATGTAGAATTCTTCTTCACTCTGGTTCCTGTATTTTCCATAAGCCATCAACGGGTACCAATAGAATAAATCAGTATTTATATAGTATTGCCCTGTTTGTTTGTCAAAGCTAAAAAAGCATCCCGATTTAATATTCATATCCTCGTCAATACCAAAACAAACCAAATCCTTTATTCCATCACTATCTAAATCAAAAACATCAATTTTGAGCATTTTAGTCTTAAATGATATATTCTTTTTTGAAAAATCTATCAATCCTTTTATTTCATCCATATCATTTCGGGAGACTGTGTTAGAAGCACTTTCAAGTTCCGTCGTGCAATCGTCAATATTTTCACTTTCCGAAGTGTTATTAGGCTTCGACAAAAACTGTTCCGAAATAATGTTAGTATTATTACATGCGGTAATTACTAATGTCATTAATATAGCAAACATTATTTTAACATTTTTCATAAGATTTCCCTCCTTGAAACACATTGAATCTTTGATATTTTGCAAACTCATACAATCGCAAAATATCTCATATGCCGTATGCAAATCTGCAAAATATCATTGATTCAATTGTTGTGAACATAGCTTGCTAATAATTAGCTAATTATCAAACACGTTTTAGGATATGCCAATTCCATATGTGTTCTATAATAATCGCTTAAGCAACTCCAGTTCATATTGCCTCGAATAGATATAGCGTATTCAGCAGCTCTTGTGAAATTATTACAATACATTATATATGCCAGCCATGCGTTTTGATTGTTATAACTTCCACCTGCTTTATAGCTATATAATGTATTTGTAAGCAAAAGCGCACTAACTGCAGCATCATAATAAACTGAGCGACGTGATTTATCATTATCTGAAGGTAATTCTCCATAGACATCCATATAAGTTTCTGTCACTATATTATTCAGATATTCTTTGTAATTATTATAATGGTGGGTATCGTTACCATTGTCGTATAACTCACCTTCTTCAATGATTGTATATATGTCGCCGCTGGTTATTCCCATGGTGCCGAAATCATCACCATAGTATTCTGAAGCTCCTGATTCCGAACACCAAATACCAAGAAGCAGCGGATAATCCATTTTCATTTTTAACGATAATAAGTACAAGTATTTTTGCTGCTCTTCAGTAGCGGTAATTTCTCCTTGGATATAAGAACCTGCCAAGTAATTACCTGCACCATTAATTTTGTTTTCAAATTCTGATTGCTTATCGGAAATTATTGGGTCAATATAATGAAACCATTGGTTCTCAGTTCCAATTACCGTTAAAAAGTTTAATTGATTGTTACTTAAATCGGTTTCTTCTAAATGTACATACCCCCAAACGCCGAAAACATTTCCCGAATACACTTTTACCCAATACTCGCCATTTGCGTATACAATCGCATTTGCGTTATATTTCATATTGGGATTTGTTGTTTCTTCAAAGACAAAAGCATCTCCGCTGCTTTCACAAGGATAACCATATGCAATAGTACCCGCTTCAATCGAAATAGGCATATACCCTGTTATCTCCTGCAACAAATATGATCTTCCATAAGCATTAGTGTTGTTTGCCCTATCATAATCACAAATGCCGCTATTAGAAAAATCTGCTGACAAAGGGTCTGAAATAAATTCAAAAACGAAGCAATTCCAAACAGCATTATATTCCTTTAAGGATATTTCTAAACCATCAATCAAACCATCGCCGTCCGTGTCTATCTTATACGGATTGGTATGTATGATTTTGCCGTTAGAGAGAATCATTCCTTTGTCTTCAAGGACATCAAACAAACCATCTTCATCGTTGTCAACAGTGGAAATTCCAGAAAACAAGCTGATTTCTTCATATGCCAAGACAAGCTCATCAGTGTTTGTCGCGCTGTAGACTGTACCACCTCCGGCTTTGCTCAATTCTTGCAGCGAGGATAGCCTATTGCCATAACATATGGAATGAAATATGACTCCACTGGTTTCTATCAATTCAAGAGTGCTCTTTGATATAGTATCATTAGGTTCACCATCAGACATAAAAATAACTATTTTACTATTGGTGTTGCCTTCTCCAAAAGCATTGATGGTGGTTTCAACCGCCTTATTATAATATGTTCCGCCATTCCCGCGCAAACCATATAAAGCAGAGTATAATATATTCTTATCTTCTGTTAATGGTTGGAGAACCCTTGAACTATCATTAAAGGTAACTATCGCCACACGATCTACTTCACGCATAGTACCTATATAATTTTTAGCGGCACATACAACATTTGAAATATCAGAAGATGACATACTACCAGATATATCTATTGTTATAACCGTATCAACGGAAGAATATTCTTCTCCTGATCTATAATCAGGCGCATTTCTCCATGCGTTGAACCATGCTAAACTGTCGACGATCATATACCTGCTGAAATGAGTAGTTTCAATGCTTGCCGTACTGTTTTCCTTATTAAGTGTCGTTTCCAGCTCAACAAATTCATCATCATCCTCATTATACCACAAGAAAAGCAAATTGTCAAATGAAACATCGCCAAGCTTATCTTTATCTATTTTAAAGGTAAGAGTAGCATTGTCAAACTCAGAGGTCGTTTCAATTTCAAAAGGCTCACCGACAAGTCCTACAACCTCAGTGCATAGATAATCTTTCCCCATAATGCTTTCGACGGAGGTGGTTCTGTTGATATTGCCTGTGCATTCCATGTCAACGATAACTTCGGTTACCGCGCAGTCATCGTTCTTTACCTTATGGATAAATGTCTGCTGAAATTTCTCCTTGCTGTCAATAACACCATTACCATCGGTGTCCTCCACTAGAGGATTTGTTCCGAGAATAATCTCATCTCCGTCATCCAAGTCATCGCCGTCCGTATCGGCAACAAGCGGATCTGTTCCATGAGTTTTCACCTCATCACCATCAGATAAGCCGTCACTATCGGTATCGGCTATGTAAGGATTAGTTTTATTCTCAAACTCCTCAAGGTTGGTCAGACCGTCTTCATCGAAATCCTCATCGCCGTCGTTCACGCCGTTTTCGTCGGTATCAGCCTTTGTGGGGTCGGTAAATGTGTCAAAGACCTCATAGAAATCGTTCAGCCCGTCACTATCGGTATCTATATTATTAGGGTCACTACCGAGATATTCCTCAATACTGTTGGGCAAGCCGTCGCCGTCCGTATCTGCAAGCTTCGACCAGTTTTCAAAATTCTCGAAGAAATCAGGCAGCCCATTCTCGTTTTCGTCCTTCATGTACTGCCACTCATCTTTGGGAATATTAAGCGGCTCGGAAACCGTTCCGACAAAATCCGCAGCGTTCGCGCTGTAATTTGCGTTAACATTCGGGCAGTCAAAAATAATGCTGTCGGCGATAATGACAACATTATTTAGATTAAGGTTCATTGCCTTGACCTCAACGCTGCCGAACGGAGCGTACACCAAACCGTTCAGATTGACGTTTGTGCTGTCAATGACAATATCTCCGTATTTTGAATAAATCACGGAGTCGTTTGTAT
>CAMWLH010000226.1 GCA_947175045.1 uncultured Clostridia bacterium
CAACATTTATTGGGGGATTTATTGCTGTCTTTTTGTAATTTAGACAGAATTTTAAAGGCTGACGGCGAAAAAGCCTTGACTTATTCGACAAATAATTTTATAATAATGTTCAGGGCTCTCGAAAAAGAGGCTTTGAGCAGCGCCGACGGCGGTGCGTTGGACAAGCTGTCCGACGACGAACTGCGCGTTATGGCTGAAAAGGTTTTCGGCGGTCACGACGAAAGTCAATCGACCGATAAATAGATTTTTTGGAGGTTTAACAACATGACAAAGGCAGAATTAGTATCAGAGGTAGCAGCAAAGTCGGGTCTTTCCAAGAAGGATTCTGAGAAGGCTATTGCAGGCGTTATCGAGACAATCACCGAGACACTTGCAAAGGGCGAGTCCATTCAGTTGGTTGGATTTGGCACTTTCGAGGTTCGCGAGCGTGCTGCAAGATCCGGTATCAATCCTCAGACCAAAAAGAAGATTCAGATCCCTGCTACAAAGGTTCCCGCATTCAAGGCAGGCAGAGGTCTTAAGGACGCTGTTTCCAACTAAGCGGTTAGGCTCGGTTGATTATTAGACGATAAGCGGTGTGCGGTTGCCGAAAGGCGTTTTAATTGCACACTGCTTTTGTTATGTCAGAGCCTGTTCTGTATCTTCCGAATACTAAACGGGCTCTTAAAGGAGAATTTATGAGACTGGACAAATATCTTAAAATATCCCGACTTATCAAGCGCAGAACAGTAGCAAACGAGGCCTGCGACGCGGAGAAGGTCACCGTGAACGGAAAGGTGGCGAGAGCCTCCTACGACGTAAAGGTGGGAGATATCATTGAGATAAACATCGGCGCGAAGCCGCTCAAGGTGCGCGTTCTCGATGTAAAGGAGTACACCAAAAAGGAGGACGCCGCGGCGCTCTACGAGGTGGTGTAAACTCATAAGCATAATCCCCTCCCCCGCCGAATATAATCTACAAAACGGACAACACCGCAGCGGACATTTGAGCCGTTCGGCTGTGCGACTATATTCGGAAAGGAGATATGCTCCCGACGGAGCATTATTACGATCATGCAGAAACAAGTGACCACGCTGCCGCACAACATAATACTCGAGTCCCGCAAGACGCTCAGGATATCCGGCGTAAAGGATATCGACAGCTTTACGGAGAACCGCGTTATTCTGAATACGGTAATGGGCGAGCTTACCATCAAGGGCGAGGAGCTTCACGTCGTCTCGCTGGAGGCTGAAAGCGGCGATTTCAGCCTTACCGGAACGGTGACCTCTATGTGCTATTCCCGCAACAGCAGCCTTGACGGTCCCATAAAGAGATTGTTCAGATAATCGGAGGAGCTATGAGTTACAGTATTCCCGATTGCTTTATGATCGCGTTTGTCTGCGGGTTTGCCTTTGGGCTTGTGTATGAGGCGTTTCGGATCGTGCGGCTGATTTTGCGCTTCAGGATCGCGGTTTTCGTCTGCGACGTGATGTTTTTCGTGCTGGCGGCGGGGCTGGTATTCAAGCTGTCAATGGTTCTCGGGAATTACGTCAGAGTTTACACCCTGCTCGGCTTCGGCGCGGGAGTATTCGCCTACATCGTGACGATAGGCAGGGTGCTCAACCTTATCGAGAGTGCCGCCGCAGTGGTATGGCGCAAAACCATCGGCAGGCTTGCGGGGAGCATTGCCACAAAGATAAAAAAAGCCTTTGGAGCTTTTGCACATATGATAGCTCAGGTTTTTGGTAAAGCTGCTGATTTTTTCAGCAACAGTCAAAAAAATCTGTCCAAGCACTTGCATTCCAAGGGTAAAAAGATGTATAATAAGGATATTATCATCAATAAAGGAAGTGAAACAAGTCATGTCATTCAAGCTAAGGTCACAAGAAGCCCGTGAAACAAGAAAAAAGCATGGATTTGTTTCGATCCTTGCAAGAATAGCAGTCGCTATCGTTTCGGTAGCTATCGTTTACATCATCATAAACGACCAGATACAAATAAACGAATACAACGCGCAGTATGAGGAGCTTCTGGAAAAAACGAATCAGACGCTTGAGGAAAACGCGGAGATCAGCAGATATCTTGACGACGACGCTAACCTTGACGAATATATCGAGAGTATCGCGCGCGAAAAGCTGGATTTCGCCAACCCCGACGAGCGCATCTATTACATTATCCCCTCTTCAAAAAACTAGTATATTATGAACGGCAAAAGAAATTTTGCCGTTTTTGTTTGCTGATTTTTTATTTGCCCACATAATTATCACTTGACAAACATTGCACATTTGGGTAAAATAATATATAGATCAGCCGAAAGGATTCGGCGGATGGGAGGGTCAGCTATAAACATTATATCTAAGCTGTTAAAGCGGATATTCAATCGGACGGTCGTCTGCGTTATAGGTATCGCGATACAGGTCACCTACCTGATCATGTTCTTCTGGACACTGGGCACGGCGTTCACCTACTCATATTATCTTTTCTCGATACTGGGCGTGGTGCTGGCGATCTACATTGTAAATATGGACGTAAACCCAAGCTATAAAATTGCCTGGATAATACCAATATTGGCAGTGCCGATATTCGGTTCGATGTTCTTCCTGTTTTTTGGGAACAGCCACTCGGGAGACCGCCTGCGCAAACGAATGAACCGTTTTAACGAGGAATCCAAGCTCCTGCTGCCGCAGAACGCGGAAATTATGGAGCAGCTCGGCGCAAAGAACCGCACCGCCGAAAAACAGGCGAATTACCTCTATACCTACGGCGGATACCCAATATACACCAATACCTCCATCACTTACTTCCCCCTCGGCGAGGACAAGTTCAGGCGGCTGCTGGAGGAGCTTGAAAAGGCGGAGCGCTTCATCTTCCTGGAATACTTCATTATCCAGGAGGGAGAAATGTGGGACGCCATACTCGAGATACTTACACGCAAAGCTCGGGAGGGGGTTGACATAAGGGTGATATACGACGACTTCGGCTGCCTGTTTACCCTCCCCTACAAATACAACGAGGAGCTGGAAAAAAAGGGTATAAAGTGCAGGGTGTTCAATAAGTTCAAGCCCATATGGTCGGCTAAAATGAACAACCGCGATCACCGCAAGATACTTGTGATAGACGGTCACACCGCGTTCAACGGCGGTATAAATCTCGCGGACGAGTATATCAACGCCTACCCCAAGCACGGGCACTGGAAGGATACGGCGGTAATGCTAAAGGGCGAGGCGGTGTGGAGCTTCACCATGATGTTCCTTACAATGTGGAATTATCTGAACAACTCCAAGCCCGACAATTACAGCATTTATATGCCGCGCGCCGAGGACATCGCTCCCTACAAGGGCGGAGGTTTCGTGATACCCTACACCGATTCCCCGCTGGACGACGAGCCCGTGGGCGAGAACGTTTACCTCAACATAATAAACGAAGCCAAGCGCTATGTGTACATCACCACCCCCTACCTCATAATCGACAACGAGATGTCAAGGGCGCTGATACTGGCGGCAAAGAGCGGTATCGACGTGAGGATAATCACCCCGCATATCGCGGACAAGTGGTTTGTACACACGGTCACAAGGGCTTACTACAAGCAGCTTGTAAAATTCGGGGTGAAAATTTACGAGTACACCCCGGGATTTATCCACGCCAAGAACTTTGTGAGCGACGATAAGGCAGCCGTGGTGGGAACCATCAACCTTGATTTCCGCAGCCTTTACCTACACTTTGAATGCGCTACGCTGATGTACGGCACCGAATCGGTAGCCGATGTCAAGGAGGATTTCCTCAAAACCCAGAGTGTGAGCGAGGAGATAACCTACGAAGCCTGCCTTAAGGTCGGGATATTCAAAAGAATTATCCGCTCGCTGCTCAGGCTGTTTGCGCCGATGATGTAATAACAGATTGCCGCCCCCGGTAAACGGGGGCGGCATTTATAATAAATGGGGGAAAATTATCCTTGATAGAGCGCCGCGAGAATATCAGCGAACGCCTGCGCGTCTATGTTATCGGAGGTGATGGTGTAATACAATCCGTTCTTAAAGAAGCCGCCGTAATAGACACTATGCATTTCTTCGTCCGAAGTGTTGCCATATTCCGCCGCGAATATCCTGCTAAGGCTGTCCTCGCCGTTGCCCTGCGCGTAGACATAATCGTTGTAGTAGTCCTCACAGAGGTTCGACGGCTCGGCGGGCAGGAACTGGAATCCAAATCCCATATACCTCTGACCGAAATCGCCCTTGTACGCGCTGACAGTCACAGAAGCGCTGCCATCGGAGAAATCGGCGTTGTAGACCTGCACCATCGGCGTTTTGTCCTCGAAATAGGGCAGCTTGTCGGTGATGTAGCAGTAACCGTGATAGAAGTAATTCTGAGCCTCAATAAAGTCCTCGTCGCTCTCGGATTCGCCGAGCAGCGGTCTTCCCTCGCGGAAAAGCTGAATGTTATAGCCGTCGTGGAACTCGGCGTAATTCGCCGTATAGTACAC
>CAMWLH010000227.1 GCA_947175045.1 uncultured Clostridia bacterium
TTTGGGAACAAGGATAGCAACATCTGCGGGAATTCCGTATGCCGTGCCGAAATCGTTTGCTCGGCTGTCAGCGCAGACCGCTCCAAGTCCGTATTCCGATCCGCTCGACGGATATGTCGGCATCAAAATAAGCGGCAGCTTTTCAAGTTTATACGGATTCTTTTTTCCTTTAATGTAATCCCAAAGACCATCGGTATGAAATGCGCCAAAGGCAATTAGCTTTGCGGCGTCCATAACGCTTGCGCCGCCTGCTCCTATAACCATTTCGATCTTCTGTTCCTTTACAAGCCGTATTCCCGTTTCAATAACGGACAGCTCCCGTGATGCGCTCCCCAGTTCAAACAGCCTGCCGCCTGATGTCACCGAGTTTCTGATATCATAATAACAACCGTTCTTTTTGACTGATCCTTCGCCGTACACGAACAGTACGCTCTTGCCATGGGTAAGCTCTTTCAGATCCGTGGTCGGGTCGTTCCTCATCAAGAGCTTTGTGTCATTTCTCAATTGAAAGTCTTTCATAACGGGTTCCTCCATTTTTCAAAATCTTGCCCCATATTTCGGGTAATTATATTATAACAGATATAAATGGGTTTTAGAAGTTACTCTTTGTATAACGATATATACCTAAAGGTATAAAGAAAACAAAAAGACCGATGTTTTCACACCGATCCTTTCGTTTTATAGGTAAGAGGTATTATGAAGATATCTTAATTTAAACGGCCGAAACGCACACCGGAAATTCGTATCGAACATTTGATTTGCACCATCGTAAAATTTCCTGTCTGCCGCACAATATCCTCCTGCTTATTGATTTGTATTCCAGAACCACCGCAGCGCATTATAAGTATACTCCATTGACGCTGTTCCGTTGTGAGAATATCCCTCTTTAATGCGGAATGTCAGATTGCCGTCCTTTTCGGTATCGGAATAGCGGAAACTATCGTAATTCTGCATATTCTCTATCTGCTGTTCAAATGCCGAGGCTGCAAAGTCCTCTGTTCCCGTCATAGCGACAAGGAAGAAATCACTCCAAGCATACCCCGAATTCCTTACTATATCGTCCATATAGCTGCCGTCAGTTGTAATACTGCCGCTTGACGGTGCGAAGTATCGGAAATAATCAAGACAATACTCAAATGTCCGCCATGTTGTGACAGAGCCCATCGAAAAGCCTCCGAACCCTCGGTGATCGCGTGCGTCGATCAAATCCTCCACGGAAACGCTTTCCGCATAAGAACTGTACTTCCCCTCGACCGCGGGTATGAGGTCGTTTATCAGTTCGTTGTGATAATTTCTCGTAAGTTGAAGCGCAAAGCTGTAGTTTGCGCTGTCCTCGCCGCTCGTGTTGTTGTAAGTAGGACAAACCACTATCAGCGGAGGAATTTTGCCCTCCGAAATGGCATTATCAAGCACGTTCTTCATAATTGACGGAGCCTCAGGAGTTCCAAGAGTGGTTGTTTCATTGCTCCAACCGCCGTGCATGAGGTAGAACACGTTATATTTCTCTTGTTCGTTATAACCGTAGGGTAAATACACCACCGCGTGCTTTTGAAGCACCTGCGTTTTTTCTTCGTAGGAAAATGATTCGTAGGTGGTGTAATTGAGGTCAACGAGCGTTCCTTGCTCCTGTGCGGCGTTAAAATATTTGTGTGGAATTTCCGCTAAGTCTTTTGGGAATGTTTTAGGTGAAAGTAAAATCTCTTGTTCGATAATATCACCGCTTTCCGCAGTATTTCCGCTTTCGGCGGAACTTGTTGTAGTTCCGTCTGCCACCGCATTACCGATTGAGCTTTTACAGTCGGTACTTTCGGTATTACTTAGTGACGAGCTGCTTTCCCGGGGTAATGAATTATTTACACCGCTGCTTGTTGCCGTGTTGTTCGAGCAGCCGCAAATCGCCGCGGCAAGCAATATGGGTATTATTCCTTTAACGGCGTGCTTCATAAAATCACCTCGCAATGCTTCTTTAGTATTTATTATACCGTATTTTCAAACATATGAGAAGTTTAAAAAAGTTATACGGTTTATACTTTTGACTTTATACTATTGACAATTTGTAAAAAATATATTATAATGGTATAAAAGCAGCTAAAAGGACCGTTGAAAGGAGCGAGCCATGTATAATCCGCAGCTTGAAACATTTTTGAGGGTCGCCGACGCGGGCAGCTTCAACAAAGCCGCCGAGGAGATGTACATTACTCCGACAGCGGTGATAAAGCAGATCAATCTGCTTGAAAGCTCACTTGACGTGAAGCTCTTTGAGCGCACACACCGCGGACTTACGCTCACGAAAGCGGGAAAGTCGCTCTATCAGGACGCGAAATATATTATCCGATACTGCGAGGAGTCCGTTCTGCGCGCGAAAAACGCCATGCAGTCCGACAGCAGTCTTATCCGAATAGGAACATCTCCGATGACCCCCGCGCAGCTTCTTGTGCAGCTTTGGGGGAAAATACAGGTGTACTGCCCGAACCTGAAATTTGAGCTTGTTCCGTTTGAGAACACTCCCGAAAACGCGCGTGAGATACTCGGAAATCTTGGGAAAAACATTGACGTCGTGGGGGGAATCTTCGATGAGGCAATGCTTGATCTGCGGAAATGCGCGGGGCTTGAGCTGTCGCGCGAGCCGTTTTGCTGCGCGGTTTCGATACATCACAGGCTTGCCGTAAAGGACAGGCTCTCCATTGAAGATCTGTACGGTGAAAATCTGCTCTTGATGAAACGGAATTGGAGCAGCTATGTCGACCGTCTGCGTGATGAGATATGGAAAAATCACAGTCAAATAAATATTGTAGACTTCGATTTTTATAATATGAGCATTTTTAATCGCTGCGAAAACAGCAATGACATTCTGCTCGCTATCGCTGGTTGGGCAAATGTTCACCCGCTGTTAAAGGTCATTCCCGTGGATTGGGATTACAGTATTCCATATGGATTATTGCACTCGCCAAAGCCCTCCGCAACAGTTAAAGAGTTTCTGCGAGCGGCGAAAAAAGCGGTTTCGAGCTGACTGTGAACTCCAAGGTATAAACTTATAAACCAAAAGAGACTTCCATCGGAGGTCTTTTTTGTTTATAATAGAGAAAAAGGAGCGGTGAAAATGAAAAAATTGGCGGCTTTATCGGCTATGATCATAATGCTCTGTGCGGTTGGGTGCAATTCGGATACACAACCGAGCTTATCAGACAGCGTGAGTACGGTGGAAAGCACTTCGGCAAGCATGGAACAAGGCGGCTCGGAGAGCTCATCGTCAGATTCCGGATCGCGTAGTGAGGACGCGGGAAATTCCGCTGGAGACAAAACGCAGCAGAGTATGAGTGAGATATCAAGCAGTATTGGAAAGGAAGAAAGCACCAAACTCGTGACCACGGAAAGCAAGCCTAATATTCCACCCGAAACAGCTCCGGAGGAGGTAATCGGTATCGTGATAACAAGCGAACCGTATACACGCGACACACGGATTTCGGACGTGATCAGCGATCCTGTTTTCGGCAATTACGGCAGACTTATTTTCCCTGTAGACGAGGGATATTACAGCGGTGCTACCCTCGGAGAGCTGCGGTTAACTTGGTACAATAACATCGATCCCGACAAAACTGTTGAGATTGCAAATTATATGCGCTCCCATGCGGCAATGGGCGATGTGATATTCTATGACATTTATTCCGAAGCGGAAAAAGCGGCAGACCCTTGGAAAAATGATACGGGTTTGTTCTTCTTCAAAGGCAATTCGGGAGAGAAATTCGCAGTTTGCAGTGCGGGAGGAGGATTTGCGTATGTTGGGGCTATGCAGGACAGCTTTCCTCATGCTTTGGAACTGTCAAAGTGCGGCTATAACGCATTTGCGGTTATCTACCGTCCCGGGGCTCAAACCGCTTGTGAAGACTTGTCAAGGGCGATAGCGTTTATTTTTGAACACGCAGATGAGCTTGAGGTTGATACCGACTGCTACTCGCTGTGGGGCGGTTCGGCGGGAGCAAGGATGTCCGCATGGGTAGGCTCCTACGGTGTGGAGGGATTTGGTGAGCGAACTCTTCCTCATGCAGGAGCGGTGATAATGCAGTATACGGGTTTCAGCGAATATTCCGATAACGATCCGCCGACCTATGTTTGCGTTGGCGACAGCGACGGGATTGCGAACTGGCGTACAATGAAAGCTCGTCTGGATAATATGAGCGCTCTCGGAATTGATACCGAATTTCACGTTTACGAGGGACTGCGGCACGGTTTCGGGATAGGAACGGGAACAGTTGCAGAGGGTTGGCTCGGCGACGCGGTGAAATTCTGGGAAAAGCAGTTTTAAAATAGGAGGATTTTTTATGGAAAAGCAGACAGCGGGCAGAAATCAACTTGGAGAATTTGCTCCAAAATTTGCGGAATTAAATGACGACATTCTTTTCGGTGAGGTATGGAGCAGAGAGGACAAACTCTCGTTGCGTGACCGTTCC
>CAMWLH010000228.1 GCA_947175045.1 uncultured Clostridia bacterium
CCCTATGTGAGCGAGGTGGACGAGAGCGATATACGGGTTTGCGGCGAGAGAGAATTTTGATTTTATCGCTGCTTCTTTTGTTACCTGCGCGGAGGACGTGGTGGCTTTCCGCAAGATACTCGAGGAGGAGGGCAGACCCGATATTCGGATAATCGCCAAGATAGAGAACGGAGAGGGCGTAAAGAATATCGACGAGATACTCCGCGTTACCGACGGAATAATGGTCGCGCGCGGCGATATGGGCGTTGAGATACCCTTTGAGGATATCCCGCAGATACAGAAAATGCTGATAAGCAAGTGCTATAATTCCAACAAGACGGTCATAACCGCAACGCAGATGCTGGAGAGCATGATACACAACCCGCGTCCCACCCGCGCGGAAACCACCGACGTTGCCAACGCGATATACGACGGCACAAGCGCGATAATGCTTTCGGGAGAGACCGCCGCGGGTCAGCACCCCGTAGAGGCGGTAAAGACAATGGCTCTCATCGCGGAGACCACCGAGAAGGCTATCGATTACAAGAGCCGTTTTTACAAGCATGAAACAAAAGACAGCGCCAATGTATCTAACGCTATTTCTCACGCGACGGTAAGCGCGGCGATGGATCTGGGCGCTACGGCGATAATAACCGTCACCAAAACGGGCTCGACCGCGCGTATGATATCACGCTACCGCCCCGAGTGCCCGATAATATCCTGCACCACCAGTGAGGTAACAATGCGCCAGACCTCTCTTAGCTGGGGAGTTATCCCGCTGATGGCGGAGGAAACGATGACCAGCACCGATGACCTTATTGACATGGCGGTTCGGAAGGCTACCGAGGCTAAGCTGCTGGATAACGGTGATCTGGTGGTAATTACGGCGGGAGTTCCGCTGGGAGTTTCGGGTACGACAAATCTGATGAAGGTTCATATCGTGGGCGACGTTCTGGTTACGGGAACGGGAATTACCAAGGGCGCGGTGACCGCAAACGTATGCGTGTGCGCGAACGAGCAGGAGGCTCTCGAGCGCTTTGAGAGCGGGCATATACTGGTTATCCCCAAGACTTCCAACGCGATACTTCCGCTTATGAAGTCCGCCGCGGGAATAATCACCGAGGAGAACGGCGCAGACAGCCACGCGGCGATAGTGGGCATGGCGCTGGATATCCCCGTGATAGTGGGCGCTGCGAACGCGACGGCTATACTCCGCAGCGGCACGGTGGTCAGCATAGATGCGGAAAAGGGCATTGTGTGCACCGAGAGAAGCTAAAAAAACAGCAGAATAAAGCCTGCGCATTAAGGGGTGTGCCGGTGTGACGATCCAAGCAAGCAGACGCCCACGCACAAAGGGACGCTCGCGGAGAACAGTGTAACGCCCCTGCAGGAGAATTTCAAAAAGGTCGAGTTTGCGAATGGCAAACGGTGATCGGTTTCCGCAGTTGCGTGAAGTGAGCAAGGTTTTGCGCAGCGATCGAGCAATTGCTTATAGCGTTTTGTGGCATTTTGCGCATAACTCCGCGAACGGAACGTGAGTGCGGGAATTTTGAAATTCTTTTAAATACATTTGCTTCTCGTCAACATAACTTAACAGGATTAAAATTTATACATATTCCTTCGAAAACAACATACACTACGTTGTGGTAAAATTTGTTTTCGGAGGGATTTTTATGTCTATAAAAGCTATGGAGCTGCGAAAGAATTATATGGTGGGCGGTCAGCGCGTGGCTGCGCTGGACGGCGTGAGCCTGAACGTTGACGACGGGGAGTATGTCACAGTGGTGGGAGCCAGCGGCTCGGGGAAAACCACGCTGATGAATATTCTGGGCTGCCTTGACCTGCCTACGTCGGGGAGCTATTATCTTGACGGGGAGGACGTGTCCACGCTGTCGGACGAGGAATTGAGCGAAATACGCAGCGTTAAGATAGGGTTTATTTTTCAGAGCTTCAATCTGATTGAGGGGCTTACCGCGCTGGAAAACGTGGAGCTTCCGCTGCTGTACAGGCACGTTCCCAAGAAGCGGCGGCGGGAGATAGCTCTTGAGGCTCTGGAGAGCGTCAGCTTGTCAGACAGAGCGCTGCACCGTCCCTCGGAGATGTCGGGCGGACAGCAGCAGAGGGTAGCCATAGCGCGGGCTATCGCCGCCGATCCGTCTATAATTCTGGCGGACGAGCCCTGCGGAAATCTCGACAGCCGCTCGGGGCGCGAGGTGCTGGATATACTGTCCGCCCTCAATAGGAGCGGAAAGACTATTATAATGATAACCCATAACGAGCAGACCGCTAAAGAAGCAAAGCGTCTGGTCCGCATTTCCGACGGCAAAATAAGCTGTTAGGGGGAGAACGGTTTTCTCCTTGACAAAAGCCGCCGTCCGTGCTATAATATATCTGCACGGGCGACCGTTTTCGGGGGCGGGATATTTGTTTCCCGTTTCTCGGGCGGCAGGCTGCGCACCGCTCTGCGGCAGCGTATCGCAAACCGTACCTTTTGACGCAGCCGTAAACTGTGTCCCAAATGGAAAGGGATAAACGGCGTGAAGTCGTTTATTCGCGTGGGTTCGATTCCCAACCGGCTCAGCACCGGCTATTGAAATGAACTGAAAACTCATTTCCGACTCAAACTTGCTTCGTTCCGCGCCGCGGCTTTGCGCAAGCTCTCACGAGCCGACAAAAAGCCAAGGCAATATCCCTCAGACCTTGTCGGGGAGAGGATACCGCGCGTTTCCCCAACGCAGACGTCGGTCGCTTGTCAAGCTCCGACACAAGCCGCGGGGAGCGCGCTCAATCCCCCCGCCGTCTGCCCGATATGGGACGGAGCATCGCAGATAACGCCCTCGGGCGGTTTTAATATAAGAGGTACATATATGGCGGCGACAGATAAAGATTATCTTTCGGTTTTCGGCGGGAATTTCCCCTCAAAGGAGTTCGCCGAGGATTATATGGCAATAAAAAACGGCAGACCCGAGCGGTTTATGGAGGAGCTTTTCCTTGTGGGCGACTTCGCGGGAAGAGTGGAGCTGAAATACTTTGAAACAAAATCAAACCGCGCCGAGGAGCTGTTTCGGGATTTCCCCTACGGCAAAAAGATTGTCGAGGTGATGAAAGCAAAATTCGACGATAAGCTCAAACGGCGGGTAAATACGGCGATAGTGCTGTATGATTTCGACTGGAGCGGACATTTTTCAAGCCATTTTTTAAGCAGGATGAGGGAAAAGCGAACGGAGGAATATCATATTTTCCATGTCAGCGACGTGTATCCCTATAAGTAAAGGGAGTAAAAGCAATGAAGGTAATTATAAACGAAAATCAAAAGGGGCTGCTGTTTAACAACGGTATCCTGAAAAATATTCTGGGTGCGGGGAAATACAGCTTTTTCGGCGGGAAAACGGTGGAAAAGCTGTCGGTTGACGAGGAGATATCCTCTGCGGGCTGCACTCTGCGCAAAATTCTCGACTGTCCCGACGCAAAGGGTCAAATAAGCGAAGTCACGGTAAAAAACGGCGAGGTCTGCCTGCACTACATAGACGGCTGCTTTGAAAACTGCCTTACGGCGGGACACCACGCGTTCTGGAACGACGGCGGAGCGCACGAGTTCAGAGTGATCTCCACTGACGAGCCGAAGATAACCGACGTTCCCGCTGTGATACTGAGCAGCCTTTCGGCGGGATTGGTCACACAGTTTCTTGTTCCCGAGCATTGCAGGGCGATAATCTACTACAACGGAAAACCCGCGGAATACCTCGAGCCCGGGAAATACCCCTACTGGAACGGAGCGGTCAGGGTGACCTGTGCGCTATACGATATGCGGCTGCGAGAAATGCCGATAGCGGGGCAGGAGATACTCACAAAGGATAAGGTCGGGGTGCGGGTGAATTTCGTGCTTAACTGGAGGATCACCGACTATATAAAGGTGTCCGAGATCACGGCCGATATCGACAAGAACGTCTACACCGCCGCACAGTTGGCTTTGAGGGATTACCTCGGCGGAAAGACCATGGACGAGCTCCTTGGCGACAGGGAGAATATCGGGAACGAGCTAATAGAGCAGATAAAAAAGCGCACCGGGGGTATGTTTATCGAGGTAGTTTCCGCGGGAATAAAGGACGTTATCCTGCCCGGGGAGATAACCGCGATAATGAATACCGTGCTCGCCGCGGAAAAGCGCGCTCAGGCTAACGTGATAACCCGCCGCGAGGAGGTGGCTTCCACCCGCTCGCTGCTCAACACCGCAAAGCTGCTGGAGGAAAACAAGACCCTCCGCCGCCTTAAGGAGCTGGAATATATAGAGAAGATTTTCGCGAATGTCGGCGAGATAACTGTCGACGCGCGGAGCAGTTTGCTTAATCAGCTCGCGCAGATAATCGGCGATAAAGACGAATAAAATGCCGCCCGAGAGATCGGGCGGTTCAGCTTGTAGAAAAAGTTACAGCAACGCAATGTTGACGCAGGAATTTTTCGCAA
>CAMWLH010000229.1 GCA_947175045.1 uncultured Clostridia bacterium
CCTGGGGGTAATGCCGACGGGGGCGGGAAAGTCTATTTGCTTTCAGATTCCCGCGCTTATGCTGGACGGCGTGACGATCGTTATTTCCCCTCTGATATCGCTGATGAAGGATCAGGTTGAGGCGCTTACCCAGTCGGGAGTAAGCGCCGCTTATATTAACAGCACACTTTACGCGGGCGAGTATCAAAGGATATATGATATCGCCGCGTCCGGCGGCTACAAGGTGCTGTATGTTGCTCCCGAGCGGCTGCTCACGGAGGATTTTCTCAGACTGTGCGCGGGCTTGGAGATACCGCTTGTGGCGGTGGACGAGTCCCACTGCGTGTCGCACTGGGGGCAGGATTTCCGTCCGAGTTATCTGAAGATCCCCGAGTTTATTGCGGCGCTGGAAAAACGTCCCGTTCTAGCCGCGTTTACCGCTACCGCCACCGACACCGTAAAGGCGGATATCGTGAAGATACTTGGGCTGAGAGACCCGTTTGCGATCACCACGGGCTTTGACAGGCAGAATCTGTATTTTGAAGTGCGCAAGCCCAAAAGCAAAGACGAGGAGCTGCTTAGTATAATGCGCGGCGCTTCGGGCGGAAGCAGTATAGTGTATTGCTCCACAAGGAAAAACGTGGAAAGCGTTTGCGGTATGCTGTGCGACAACGGCTTCAACGCGGAGATGTATCACGCGGGAATGTCCGACAGGGAGCGCAAGCGGACGCAGGAGGACTTCATATACGACAGGTGCGGCATTATGGTTGCCACGAACGCATTCGGAATGGGGATAGATAAGTCGGACGTGTCGCTGGTGGTGCACTACAATATGCCGAAAGACCTGGAGAGCTATTATCAGGAGGCGGGACGCGCGGGGCGCGACGGCGGTCCCTCGCGCTGTATACTGCTGTACAGCGCGAGGGACGTGAATATGGCGGAATTCCTTATCGAAAACAGCCACGAGGACTCGGAGCTTTCGCCGCGGGAGCTGGCGGAGATACGCAAAAGGGACAAGGAGCGGCTGCGGCAGATGACCTTTTACTCCACTACCACGGGTTGTTTAAGGGAGTTTATTTTAAAGTATTTCGGCGATAAAGCTCCGAATTACTGCGGGAATTGCAGCAACTGCATTACAAAATTCGAGACGGTGGATGTTACCGTCGAGGCGCAGAAGATACTTTCCTGTATATTCAGGCTGAAGCAGCGCGGGCGCAGCTCCGGCAGGGTGCTTATCGCCGATATACTTCTCGGCAGCAGGAGTGAAAAGATATTGCAGGGATCGCTGGACAAGCTGTCTACATACGGTCTGCTTAAGGGTGGGAACCGCTCGCGGATTATTTCAATAATTGATTTTCTTGTGCGCGAGGAATATATCGAGATAGAGGCGGAGCACTCCACTTGTCAGCTCACGCACAAGGCGGACGAGTTCGTAAAATCGCGGGCCACCCTTCTCATGAAGCTCCCCAAAGAGAAAGCGGAAAAGGAGAAGCCAAAGCAGGAATATGAGGAAAATCCTGAGCTTATGAAACTTCTTAAACAGGAGCGCTTCAGGCTGGCAAGCACGATGGGAGTGCCTGCTTACGTTGTTTTCAGCGACGCTACGCTGAGGGAAATGAGCGCGAAAATGCCTCTTACCGAGGAGGAATTCCTTAAAATAAGCGGCGTGGGCAGCCGCAAGGCGGAAAGATACGGGAAGACGTTTTTGGGGATAATAAAAGACTTTAAACAGGAGGAAGAGATCAATGGAGCTTGAAAATCTTTCATTGCCCGAAAAAACAAAAAAGCTGGAATATGCGGCGCTTAATCTGTCTCCAAAAGAGATAGCCGAGGTCTGCGCGGAGGTCGGTAAGCTGGAATATTCCGCGCGGGCACTTGGGCTGGCGTGCCGTTACCGCGGCGTTGACTGCGTGAGAGCGCTTGCTGAGGGCGGCGCGGACTTTCACGCGGAGCTTACCAATTACATGGTTGAAACATATGAAAGCTACGGCTATGATTTTTCGATAATGCTGCTTGACAATTTCCCGAAACAAACGGTGCCGTATCTGATGATTACTACCGAGTATAAGGATTCGGTCAAGTGCGAGGACGGAAAAACGCTTGCGCCGATCGGGTTTGATAAGCGCGTTGAGGTTCTTGATTATCTGTGCGAAAACCGCGAAAAGGTTGAGTTCGACCCCGGCGAGCTTCTGTATTATGCGATACTTTTCGGGGACAAGCGCATGACGGAGGAGCTTGAAAAGCGCGGCGCGGAGTTTTCGGATTACCGCAAAAAAATGCTCACCGACAAGGGCGAGAGGAAAGACCTGTATATCTGGACGGGATTGCTTGAAAATCTTTCCGAGAAGAATTTCGTTCCCGTGCTGTCGCAGATCACAAAGCGGCTGGACGGCAATAAGCTGCACTGCACCGATGGGATATATTTCGCGTGCGAGGATAAATTGCTCAAGGTCGAAAATCTTGAATTTTATTTTGAGAATTTCGACAAGCCGAAAATAAACAAAATCGATATCATGAGAAAATCCGTTGACCGCAGCCGTACAGAGCCGCTGGAATACGCGGCGGAAAACGGCTGGCTCAAACAGCCGAAAAAGCGCGACGAGCTTATAGAATATTCGCAGAAAAAGGGCAGGACGGAGTGCACGGCGTGGCTGATGGACTTCAAGAACCGCACTGCCGACCTTGCCGCCGAGCGCGCTAAAGCCGAGAAGCAGACCGAGCGCGAGCTGAATGCCGCGCCGGATTCCGTAACGGCTCTTAAACCGCTCTGGAGCTGGAAAAAGCGCGAGGACGGCGGGCTTATCGTCACAAATTACAAGGGTAACAAAACTGAGATCGCCGTGCCGGAAAGGATCGGCAAGGACACAGTAACGGCGCTGGGAATGGCGTTTTCTCCCGCCGCGAGGGTGACAAAGGAGGTCGCCGATTTCCGCCAGACAATCACAATGGTCACGCTGCCCGAAACTATCACGGAGATATGCGAGGAGGCGTTTCACGTCTGCATTGCGCTTGAGCAGGTCAATATCCCGAAAACGGTAAAGAGGATAGGCAAGGGAGCCTTCGGGCTGTGCCGCGCTCTTCGCGCGGTCGATATTCCCGAGGGCGTTGATGAAATTGCCGAGAATATGTTTCAGCACTGCGATAGACTTGAGTGCGTAGGCATTCCCGAAAGCGTAAAAAGGATATTAGACCGCGCGTTCTGGGAATGCCGCAGATTGGAGAGGATACATATCCCGCAGGGCGTTGAGGAGATAGGCTCGTCGGCATTTGCGAACTGCGAAAAGCTGGAGGCTATCGAACTGCCCGATACGCTTAAAGAGCTCCCGTATCATATGCTGGCAGGCTGCCGCGAGCTTAAATTTGCCGTTATTCCGAAGGGGGTAACGGTTATAGGCGGGTATGCGTTTTATAATTGCAGCAGTCTGGCGCGGATAGATATTCCTGAAGGGGTTGTAAACATCAGAGAGTTCGCGTTTGCGCGGTGCGCGTCGCTTGAAGAGGTGGTCGTCCCCGAGGGCGTGCTGGAGATCGGCGGGCGGGCGTTCGGGGATAACCCGAAATTAAAGCGTATCGAGCTGCCGCGCTCTCTTGCAAAAATGGTGAATTTCACGCCAAAGGGCAATCCGCCCATAACCGTATTTCAGGGCTCGGCGAACGTCACGGCTGTGGTTTACCCGAAAAGCTACGCGGAGCGGTACTGCAAGCGGAATAATATCCCGTTTATATATAAGGAGTAAGGCGCGCTGTTTCGGAGGTTCAAAAGCAACGCTCAAAAAGAGCAACACAAAGTCCACGCATTATGGGGCACACAGGTTCGGACAGCAAGGCGCCCACGCAGGGGAATTTCAAAAAGTGTCAGAATTTTCGCAGAAAATTCTGACCGGTTCCCGCAATCGCTCGGAGTGGAGCGTAAGCGGAACGGAGAGTGCTTGCGGGAATTTTGAAATTCTTTTAGATAATCCAATTATCGTCAACATATATAAACAGCTCCTCGTCGACAAATCTCCACAGAATCACAGTTTCCCAGCAATATAAAAAACGCAGAAAAATTTCAAAACTTGTACTTTTGTCAATGATGTGAGACAAAATATTTGAAAAAAACAAAGAGAACCGTAGTAAAGTTAGCATAGCGAAATTGTGCCGCCGGAGAGAGGGCTTAGCCCGAACGGAGACGCACAATTTCGGGCGGCTATTCGGCAGCGGTTTTGAGCTCTCGCCGCTTGACAATCGGAGATTTCCAACCAAGGATAGTCATTGGAATGCGGTTTTAGCGGCGCATATACCGTTTCATCTGAACAAGCAGACCATCATAGGAGTACTTTATTTTACAGTCCTCAACCACTTTTTCTATACTTTTGTCTCACTTCTATTGTAACACAACAAGATTTGCTGCATATTTTTTAAAAAAACAGTTGAAATTTTATTTGATATCTGTTATAATGATAAGAGATATGTGTATGAT
>CAMWLH010000230.1 GCA_947175045.1 uncultured Clostridia bacterium
CGTGCGCGATGGTAATTCGCAAACATATATAAATAGTGCGGGATAAACGTATAAAATCTAACAAACAAACAGCTACGCTAAATTATCATTTATATCAACAATTACAACAAAAGACCCACCTACATAGGCGGGATAAGAACTATTTTTTTACGGCATTTTTCGGCATAATTAACCGTGTATTCCGTGCCGCCGCTTTTGCCGTCGTAGACCGCCACCAATATATCACACAAATCAACAAGGACGCGGTTGCGCTTTTGCATACAGCCGCTGACATACTCCTCCGAAACGCATATCACCTTGTCGCATTTCGCCAGCAAGCCGCGGTATCTCTCCCTCTCACCGAACGCCCATTTCATATCTTGATTCCTGCACGGTATCACCGCGGTGAGCGTTATTTGGGGAAACTTCTTTTTAAGCTCCAGCACCGCCTCGGCGCACCATGTATCCACCCCGAGCGCCATTCCCGAAAAAAATCTGTCCGCGCCCGCGTCCGCAAGCTCCGCGATTTTACGCGACAGCCGCCTTTTCAGATCAACGCACATTGGGTCGTCCTCCCCGAAAAAATTCAGCTTGCCCGGACGATAGCCCGTAAAAGATACTCCGTACATATTTCCGCTCCCATTATGCCTGTGAATTGTTTTTGCGGTAGGCAAGATAGCCCTCCAGTATTACCGCCGCCGCTGCCGCGTCCAGAGCCTCCTTGCGCTTTTTGCCGCGCTTGTTGAGATCGTTCATTATTCCTATGGCAGTCACCGTGGTCGATCGCTCGTCCCACATCACCACCTCAAGACCCGTTTTCTCCCTCAGCATATCCGCGAACAGTCCGCACTTTTCCGAGCGCGGCCCCACCGTTCCGTTCATATTGATGGGATTTCCCACCACGATAAGTTCCGCCTTATTGACAAGAGCCTGCTCGGCTACCGCCGCGGCGCACCGATCAAAATCCTTTTCAAAGATCGTCATAAGCGGAGACGCGATTATCTCCGACTTATCGCACATAGCCAGCCCCGTGCGGCTGTCTCCGTAATCCACAGACATTATTTTCATGATCTACCCCCGACTTGAAGAATTTCAAAATTACCGCAGGCACGTTCCGCTTCACGCAATCGCGGGAACCGATCATCGTTTGCCGATCGGCAAACTCGACCTTTTTGAAATTCCATGCTCGGGCGTTATATCGCTCTCCGCGTGAGCTGCTTTTCTGCGCAAGTAAAGCGCCGTGCCATCATGCCATATTTTATTATAACATAAATCCGCCTAAATGTCCACAAAAAAGTAAATTTTATTTTACCACAGACTGTATATAAAGTGTTGATCTAAACTACTAAGCTACTAAGCTACTAAGCTACTAAGCTATTATGCTTTTAAGTTATGTTGACGAGGAGCAAATGATTTAAAAGAATTTCAAAATTCCCGCACTCACTCTCAGTCACTCGCTAACGCTCGTTCCTTACGAGCGACTGCGGGAACCGGTCTTCGTTCGCCGTTCAGCGAACTCGACCTTTTTGAAATTCCATGCGTCTACATTGCGTTGCTGTAATTTTTTCTACAAGCTGATGTAAAATTTTATTTTACCAAGCCGTTCCGTTTATTTATATTTTTTCTCAATGTGTAGATTTTTTCGCGAATATGTGTTATAATAGGATAATACACAAATTCGCGCCCCGCCGATTCATCTTTTGAAGGGCAGATTGGAACACAAATGAAATTCTACACAAAAATATTACGCTCCGAGCTTTCCATGGTAAACAGGATATCCGACATCTGCCCGCTTGACAAAAGCCGCTTTGCAATGGACATTATCGGAAGATCGCTGGCAATGCGGCATGGGCTCGGCACGAAATACAAAAACGTTGAACATGACAGGCTGAACGCAAAGATTATCATGCCAAAAGAGATAAAGCGCGATGGGATAATCCTGTATCTTCACGGCGGCGGATATGTGCTGGGGGGAATGGACTACGCCAAGGGCTTTGGCACGCTGATAGCGTCGCAGACGGGAAGCAAGGTCTGCTGCCTTGCCTACGGGCTGGCGCCCGAGCACAGATTTCCCTCCGCCCTCACGGAAGCATACGATACATACCTCTTTTTGCTTGAGAGCGGCTTCGCGCCCGATAAAATCTTTTTATGCGGGGAATCCGCGGGCGGCGGGCTGATCTACGCGCTGGCTCTTAAACTCCGAGCCGAGAGCCGTCCCCTGCCGCGCGGAATAATCGCGTTTTCCCCTTGGTGCGACCTCACCCTGTCGGGGAGCTCCTACAACACCAACCGCGCCAAAGACCCCTCAATGACGGAAAAGCGACTGCGGTTTTACGCGGAAAGCTACGCCGATAACTTCAACGACCCCTATGTATCGCCGCTGTTCGGCGATCTTACGGGGCTTCCGCCGTCTCTGATACTCGCGGGCGGGCACGAGATAATGCTCAGCGATTCCGCGGAGCTGCACAAAAGGCTGACCGCCTGCGGCTGCGTATCCTCGCTGCATATCGCGCCCGAAATGTGGCACGTTTACCTTATGTACAATATCAAGGAGGCCGAGGACGGCTATAAAAAAATCAACGAATTTATGGAGGGACTTTCGCATGACTAAGATCAAACGCTTTCGGCTCCCGCTTGACAACGCGGCAAAAATATACCCCGCGGTAAGAAACAAAAAATGGAGCAACGTTTTCAGATTATCCGTAACTCTCACCAAGCCCGTCGACCCGATAATACTTCAATCGGCGCTGGCGGTCACAATAAAGCGCTTCCCCTCGATGGCGATGAAGCTGGACAAAAATTTTTTCTGGTATTATCTCGAGGAGATCAGCGTCGTACCCAAGGTTCGCCCGGATACGTCCTCGCCGTGCAGTCTGATGCCCCTGTCCGAGATAAGGACCTGCGCGTTCCGTGTTCTGTATAAGGATAACCGTATCGCCGCGGAATTTTTCCACTCCATAACCGACGGAAACGGCGGGCTGATATTCCTCAAGACCCTTACCGCCGAATATCTTCTTCAGAAGGAGCAGGTCGATATCCCCTTTGACGACGGCGTTCTTGACAGAACAAGCAAGCCCGACAAGAACGAATCCGAGGATAGCTTTCTCAAATATAACGGCACCGTTTCAAGCTCCAGGAAAGAGGATACCGCCTATAAGATAAGCGGCACCAAGGAAACGGGAGCCTCCAACGTTATCACGGGAATAGCGGAGCTGAACGAGGCGCTGGCAGTATCGAGGGCTCATAAGGTAAGTCTGACCACGCTGCTTGTGTCGGTCATGATATACTCCATTATGCAGATACAGAACAAGGACATTTCCGACAAGGCGAAGCAGAAGCCCGTAAAGGTGCTGGTGCCCGTTAATCTCCGCAAATATTTCAAAAGCTCCTCTTTCAGGAATTTCGTGCTTTACGTCACTCCCGGGATAAACGCAAACATGGGGGATTACACGCTCGACGAGATCATACAGATAATCCATCATCAAATGCAGATACAGCTTACGGAGAAGCAGATGAAAGCGAGGATCACCGCCAATGTCAAGGCGGAGCAGAACGCGTTTCTGCGGGTGCTGCCGCTGTTTGTTAAAAATATCGGAATGAAGGCGGCGTATTCGATGGTGGGCGAGAAGAAATCCTGCCTTACGATGTCCAATCTGGGCAGGGTCAAGCTCCCCGAGGTGATGGACGGATTTGTTGAACGGTTTGATTTCACACTGGGAGTACAGTCAAAATCGCACAACAACTGCGGCATTATTTCCTACAAGAACCGCCTGTACATCAATATGATAAGAAACATAAAGGAGACCGAGCTGGAGCGGCTGTTTTTCGGCAATCTGAGAAGTATCGGCATCACGGTGGAAACCGAGAACAAAGGGGAAATTTAAAACGGGCGGCGCATTTTCAAGCGCCGCCCGATCCTGTTTTAATTTCGGTTTTCGATTATCCTGTTCTGCTCGTCGACAATGCTCTTAAGCTGCCGTCTTTGATCGTACAGCTCGATGATATTGTTTATTCTCCTGCGCACAAAGCGTATATTAAAGGGCTTTGCGATAACGTCCGCCGCGCCGAGGTCGTAGGCTCTGGAAAGAGACTTGTCCGAGGTGTCCGCGCTGATTATAAACACCGGGATATCCTCGATGTAGTTATGCTCAACAAGATATTCCAGCACACCAAAGCCGTCCATAACGGGCATCATAATATCCAGCAGCACCGCGCACAGCTTATCCTTATACCGCTCGAACTCCTCGATCGCCCTCTCGCCGTTCTCCGCCTCCACGACTGCACGGTCGCTGAAAGTATCGCTCAGCATAAGTCGGTTGAACTCGAAATCGTCAACGATCAGCAGGGTGTTTCTGTACATATTTTTCTCCCTTTTCCGGTTTCGGAAACATTATCCGAAATAAAGACGGCGCCGCCGCCTGCCATACTCTCAAAGTATTTTCTTTAACTATTATAA
>CAMWLH010000231.1 GCA_947175045.1 uncultured Clostridia bacterium
TGATAATTGTAAATACCTTTTGAGTTAAAAAACTCATTGTCGGGGATCTCCAAGCATAATTTTTCGCCGATTTCCTCATCGGAAAAGCCGCGGTTGCGATAAGCATTATACAATTCATCGTAAGCATCGCGAGCCTTTTGAGAACCGTAATACTCATCGTTTTCCGCCATATAAATGTAGACCGCAACGCCGTTTTCGGCAATCGGTTCAAACGCTCCGTCCCACTGCGACGCACCGTGCAAATATGCCGAATACAGTTCGGGACGAAGCGCGACCGCTTGTGACATGGTTTCGCCGCCCGCCGAATATCCCGCAGCGTAAATTCGATTTTCGTCCACTGCGAAGTTATCGACGAAGTATTGCGTAAGCTCATTAGCCTGCCGCGCGGACTTTTCGTGCCAATCGGTGAGCTGCGCGGATATTACGATCATTTCCTCGTCAAACTCCGTCCACGTGCGAAATCCATTCCAATCAATGTTGTTTCCCGATGAATCCTCGCCGAACCACATTCTGTCGTATCCCGGCATTGTTACCATCATTGGATATTTTCGTGTTCCGTCATAGCTTTCGGGGAGATAATAGCTGTAATGGATCTCGCCCTCCGCGCCGTCTAAGATCTGCTCACGTATCAGACCCGTCTGTACGCTTACGGGAGCGTCTTGAATGCCTGAGCTTTCGCTGACGGAGCTTTCCTCCGTTTCCGCAACAGGAGCGGAGCTTTCCACCGCAGGCGCTCGCGCCTCCGCAGAGCAGGCTGACATCAGCAGAGCTATCGCCAGAAGAAATTTACCTATCCTCATATCAATACTCCAATCCATCAAGCCATTCTTTTACCTCGGAGGCTGCCTCGGGAACGCTGCGTTCGCTTATCGTGAAAGCGTCGGTGACAACATTTGCGTTGGGCTCAAGCTCTGCGATAGTACCCACAGTTCCCGAAAGACGGCTGCCGTTATGGACATTGAACGGGATTATCGTCTTTCCCGAAAAATCATATTCGTCAAAAAAGCTGTACATAACCTGTGGGAGGTCAGCCCACCAATTGGGATAACCGACGAATATCGTATCGTACTTGTCAAGATCGTCAATGTGGCTTGTAAGCTCGGGGCGCGCGTTCTCACGCTGCTCTTCTGCGGCATAATCGATAAGCTCTCCACCGTCCGCAGGATATACCACCGAGGTGCGTATTGAAAAAAGCTCCCCGCCTGTTTCGGCTTGTATCATATTCGCAATGGCGCGAAGTCTGCCCACAGGCTCGCCGTTTACCGTTGAATAGCTTGCCGAAGCGACAGCGTCCACGCCGCTGTTTTCGGCGGCGGTAAAGTAGGCGATAAGGATATTGCTGTACGATTCGTTATTATCGGGAGCAGGGGAATTATCGCTTTGCTCCACAGAATTGTCAGCCGCGCTTTCCGAAGCGGACGGGCTTTCCGTGCTTGTTGAATTTGCGGTGCTTTGCGAAGCGGAGCTTGTGTTTTCCAAAGAGTTGTTGTCCGTGCTGCTGCAAGCTGTAAGTGTGAGCACTAACGCTGCTGCCAATATCGCGGCTATCTTTTTCATACGCTCTCCTTATCTGTGCAGTCCCGTGATCATTTCCACCGTTGCGGGATCGTAATGCGAGAAGAACAGGCTCTCCCCTTCGTCCAGCTTCTGTATTGCGGTCATATCATCTGTGCTCAGCGTGAAGTCGAAAACGTCGAAATTCTGCTCCATTCTATCCTTGTGAGTGGATTTGGGAATTACCACAACATTACTCTGAACAAGAAATCTCAAAGCGACCTGCGCCGCGCTTTTGTTGTACTTTTTGCCGATCTCAACAAGCACGGGATTGGTGAAGAAATCCTTGCGCCCCTCAGCAAACGGACCCCAGGATTCGTGCTGAACTCCGTATTTATCCATATACTCACGAGCCTTTTTCTGCTGCTGAAAAACGTGGGTTTCCACTTGATTTACCGCGGGCTTTACCTCGACAAATCTGCAAAGATCAACAAGTCTGTCGGGATAAAAATTCGATACGCCGATCGCTCTCAGCCAGCCCTCTTTATACGCTTCCTCCATTGCGCGGTAAGTTCCGTAGTAATCGTTGAAAGGCTGATGAATTAGCACAAGATCGATATAATCCGTCTGCAATTTACTCAGCGACTCCCGAAGCGATTTTTTAGCTTTTTCATAGCCGCCGTTGGAAACCCATACCTTTGTGGTGATAAACAGTTCGTCGCGAGCCACTCCGCACTTTTTGACGGCGTTTCCCACCGCTTCCTCGTTACCGTAAGCCTGCGCTGTGTCTATCAAGCGATAGCCGACGCTTACAGCGTCCAGCACGCACCGCTCACATTCCTCATTGCTCACCTGATACACGCCGTAGCCCAAAATCGGCATTTTGATGCCGTTATTCAATATTACAAATTCCATAATCGTTCCTCCTATAATGTTTTGTAATTATATTTTAACAGATCCGCCGTCATTTGAGAAGTTCCTTTTGGTTTATCAGCTATTACCCAAAGGTATAAATCGAAAAGACCGAACCGTACAGCCGATCTTTTCGATTTATTGTAGGAGCCTGTTTAGTAACTCTCCGCACGCATCTCGCTTGCAGCTTTTCCGCCGTACTTAGGCAATTTTTCTTGAAATACATACAGTATTCCTACGAAAAATTACCGTCGTCCGGCGAAAAATCTGCTGCGCGATCTGCGCACGTCGAGATACCAAACAGGCTCTAAAAGGAAATTGGAGGATTTCAATTTTACAAGCAGTTATTTCAACGCCCCGCCATCCTTAAAGGCATTCCCCACGCGCTCACCGAGAACGTGATAGCCGTTTTTGACAGGCTCAAACGCTATGGGGCGCAGCTTGGAAACATCAATGATACCGTCCTCGCCGAGAATGCTCTCATCGGCGCTGATGTTGACGATATCTCCGATAATGTTGCCATCCTCGGTGATCTTTGCGAGTTTGCACTCCAACGTCATGGGAAGCTCGTTAATGATCGGCGCATCGACGAATTCACTTTTTGTAACAGTAAATCCCGCTTTTTTCATTTTGTTGGGAGTATCGTTTGCGGAAACCATTCCCACATAATCACAAGCAGCAATGTGCGCCGCGTCCGCAAAGCTCACGGTAAACGCGCCCTTTGCCTTGATGTTCTGCGTAGTCTTATGCCCTGCGCTCAGGCAAAGCTCAACCATATTTGCCTCATAAAGCCCGCCCCATGCCGCATTCATTGCGTCGGGTTCGCCCTGCTCGTCATAAGTGCCGATGATCAGCACGGGCAGCGGATAAAACCACGGTTTAACTCCAAAATTCTTTCTCATAAGATCACTCCTTAATTATTTTTGACCCGCCGAAAACGGGGGACATTTCCATATTATCTAACGCACTGTCTATCTTGGCGATCTCATCGCTTGTCAGAACAATATCCGCGGCAGCGGCGTTTTCCTTTAATCTATCCGTCCTGCGTGTGCCGGGAATAGGCACGATATAAGGCTTTTTGCACATCATCCACGCAAGCGAGATTTGTGAGGGCGTTGCGTTCTTTTCCTCTGCGATATTGTTTATCAGCGACAGCAGCCCGCTGTTTTGTTCTACACCCTTTTCGGTATACTGCGGCATTGTACTGCGGTAGTCGAGCGCACCGTCAAATTGTGTTTCCTTGCCGTATTTCCCTGACAAAAAACCGTTGGCAAGCGGCGAGAAAGCCACAAATCCGACCTTCAATTCCTCCAGCACGGGAAACAAGCTTTCGTGCCACCGAGCCATCATTGAATAGCGGTTCTGTATTGCGGTCACGGGGCAGATCTTATGGGCGCGGCGGAGCTGTTCCTCGTTTGCCTCCGACAATCCCCAATGCGTGATCTTTCCCGCTTTAATAAGCTCCGACATAACACATGCGACTTCCTCAACGGGAACATTCGGATCGGCGCGGTGCTGATAATACAGGTCGATATGATCCGTGCCAAGCCGCTTCAGCGACGCATCGACGGACGCGCGTATCGTTTCCGGGCGCGAGTCGGGAATAAGCGGTTTGTTGATCTCGGGGGATCTCATATCGAACCTTATCCCGAATTTGGTTGCTATTATCACCTTATCGCGAACGTCTTTCAGTGCCTCTCCCACAAGCATTTCGTTTTGATGAGGGTCATCGGCAGTTCCGTAGACCTCCGCCGTGTCAAAAAAATCATATCCCATTTCAACCGCTTTGTGTATCGTTTCTATGGCGGTTTTCGTGTCTGTCGGAGCGCCATAAGCATGGGAAAATCCCATACAGCCAAGACCAACTGTGGATACTTCCAAATCCGCGCCTAAAATTATCTTTTTCATTTGATCACCCTTTAACCGTATATTGCAAATGAACCGTATCGCCGATTTTCCTTACTTCCTTGATTTGGAACACCGTGGGTTTCCTTTCGGGGAGGAAATCCGCCTTTTCAAAAATCGAAGC
>CAMWLH010000232.1 GCA_947175045.1 uncultured Clostridia bacterium
CAACCCCAACAGCCCAAACAACCCGAACAGTCCACACGATCCGAGCAGCCCGAGGAAAAGCCCTTGCAGGAGAGCTCCGCCGAAAAGCCCGCCGATGATAACGCGGAGGTCAAGTCCGCAAAGCCACGCGGCAGGAGAAAGCACGTTATACGCGAGCCCAAGAGGGCGCGTAAGGAGAACGCAGAGCAAGCCGCTCCCGACAAGGAGGAAGAAAAGGAAGCTCCCGCCGAGGTCAAGGCGAATGAGCCCGCTCCCGAGCCCGCGCAAAAGGCGGAGATCAACGCCGTGCGCCGTGATATACTGGAATTCGCCGCGGCAAATGAGAACGCTTCTCTTTCACAGCTCGGCACGGTACTTTCGCAGAAGTACGGAAAGGGCTATCTGAAGGAGCTGGGGCACAGTTCGATTAAAAAGCTGCTCTCGGGTATGCCGGGTATCTCGGTCAAGGGGAACACCGTCGGCATAAGCGAGGATTTCGCCGCGAGGACTGCGGAGATAGAGAGCTTTGTAAACGAGTTTGCCAGGGGAGAGGGCTCCCACAGCATACGCGCGCTCGGCATAAAGCTGAGGGAGCGCTTCGAGGGCTTCAGCTACGGCGACTACGGCTTTGAGAAATTCACCGATTTCATTAACGCGATAGACGGCGTAAAAGCGGACAGATACCATATCAGTCCGATTGACGAATAAAATTCGGGAGTGCCGTTCGGCACTCCCATACCATAAATATTCCCACACAATGAGGAACTGCTATGGCTGAAAAACCATTGTTTCAAAAGAATACCCTGATTTATCTTATTGTAAATATAATATTTACTTTATCGGCATTTATTATATTAAATCTGACTGATCCAAACATATACCGGATTCCTTTTCTCTACTACTGCGCCATCAAATTAACATATTTAAACATATTGTTGGGCTTGGGCTTTTCGGTCGGCTATATTCTCAATTTCTACCGCCAAAAAATATGCATACAAGTTTTTCTGTTATCAATTCTTTGCGTGATAGCTTCTGTTTTTCTCAACATTTTTTTAATAATCAAAGTTGACAAGGGTGGGTTCTTGGTTCAATGAAATGGAAAAGTTATTAAAATTCGGAGGAATATTATGTCTGTTGAAAAAGCAAAGGAACATATTGAAAAATACGGCTTTGGGGAGCGCGTCCGCGTATTCGAGCAGTCCAGCGCCACGGTGGAGCTTGCCGCACAGGCTCTGGGGTGCGCACCCGCGCTTATCGCAAAATCCCTCACCTTCTCCGTGAACGGAGAGCCGATAATGATAGTAACGGCGGGGGACACCAAGATAGATAACGCGAAATATAAAGCGGAGTTCGGCACAAAGGCGAAAATGCTTTCCGCGGAGGAGGTAGACCGCCTTATCGGTCACTCGGTCGGGGGAGTTTGTCCCTTCGGGGTGAACGGGGGTGTGAGAATTTTTCTTGACAGCTCCCTTAAACGCTTTGAAAAAGTATTCCCCGCCTGCGGGGGGAGCAATACCGCCGTCGAGCTTTCCATAGCGGAGCTGGAGCAGTGCTCGGGATATGAAAAATGGATAGATGTATGCAAGGGGGCGGAGCTTTGAAAAAGGACGTTATATTCAGCCTATCTTCGCCCTACCGCGACGATTTCCGCGTAATGGGATACCGCTTCGGAAAAGGGGAGAAGTCCTGCTGTATAATCGGCTCGCTGCGCGGAAACGAGATACAGCAGCTATATATGTGCGGCGGGCTGATAAAAGCGCTTGAGCGGCTTGAAAGCAAGGGCGAGATCGCCCACGACAGGGAGATACTGATAATCCCCTCAATAAACAACTACGGCACGAATCTGAGCAAAAGCTTCTGGTGCCTGGACAACACCGACGTGAACCGCACTTTCCCCGGCAATGCGGAGGGCGAGACCACCGAGCGCATAGCGGCGGGAGTGTTCTCCGAGATAAGCGGCTATCAGTACGGTGTGCAGTTCGCGAGCTTTTATATCCCGGGAGTATTTATCCCTCACGTCCGCATGATGAAGACCAACAAGGAGAACACGGGGCTGGCGAACCTTTTCGGGCTGCCCTATATCGTGCTGAGAACCCCCAATTCCCTGGATCAAGGCACGCTCAACTATAACTGGCAGGTCAAAAACACCGCCGCGTTTTCGGTGTACACCAACGCAACGGAATGTATCGACGAGGAGTCCGCGGAGCAGGGCATTTCGGCTGTGCTGCGGTTTCTGTCGAGAATGGGGATAATCAAGTACAAGTGCCACGGCGGCTATATGGGCACTATCGTCGACGAAGACGATATGCTGAGCATAAAAAGCGGCGCGGCGGGTATTTACCGCAGCATAAGGCGCTCGGGCGACGAGGTAAAGCAGGGGGAGCTTCTCGCGGAAATAATCCACCCCTATGAGTGGGAGATCATCGACCGAGTGACCGCTCCCGCGGACGGAATAATCTTCTTTACCCACACAAAGCCGCTGGTCATGGAGAATAATGTTATATTTAAAATGATAAAAAGGCTGCATAAATAATGCGCTTTTTGGGAGCTCATTTAAACTATGATGCTTTTAAGTTATGTTGACGGGCAGGACGAGCAGCAAATTGTTTAAAAAGAATTTCCTGCAGCGGCTTGTGGGAAATCCACGCGTGAGCGTTATGTTGCTTAAATCTTGATATAAAATAAGGGGGGAAGTATATGACGCTTATAATAATTCTAACCGCGGTGGTGCTGGTGCTATGTGTTTTCTCGGACAGACTTTCGGGAAAGATCGGCGTTCCCGCGCTGTTGATATTTATAGGAGTGGGTATCTTTTTCGGGACGGACGGCGTTATACATATCCCCTTTGAGGATTACAGCTTCGCCTCGAACGTCTGCGAAAGCGCGCTGATAATAATAATGTTCACGGGCGGCTTTTCCGTCAAATGGAATACCGCAAAGCCCGTGATGGTAAAGGCGGGGCTGCTGTCAACGCTGGGCGTTGTGATAACGGCGGGAATTACGGCGGCGTTCTGCTATTTTGTGCTTAGATTCGGTTTTGAGGAGAGCGTTCTGGTGGGAGCGGTCATAAGCTCCACGGACGCGGCTTCGGTTTTCTCGGTGCTGCGCTCCAAAAAGCTGAACCTCAAAAACGGGCTTGCGCCGTTGCTGGAGGCGGAAAGCGGCAGTAACGACCCATTCTCCTATATGCTGACTATCATCGCCCTATCACTGATAAAGGGAAACGGCGCGGGCTTTATGTGGGTGCTTATCCCGATGCAGCTTGTTTTCGGCACGCTGTTCGGGTTCGCGATAGGGTTCGCGGGAGCATTTGTCGCAAAGCATTTCAAGGCTGCCACGGAGGGCTTCGAGTGTATTCTGTTTCTGGCGGCGGCGCTGCTTGCCTACGGGCTGCCCACAATGATAAGCGGCAACGGCTATTTAAGCGTTTATATCGCGGGAATAATCATCGGCAACGCGGATATCCCGCAAAAGGGCGAGGCGGTAGTGTTCCTTAACGGCATAACGGGAATATGCCAGATAATGGTGTTCTTTCTGCTGGGTCTGTTGTCAACGCCGTCGGAATTTGGCAAGAGCATTATGTTCGCCGTTCCTATCTATCTTTGTCTTACGCTGCTCTCGCGCCCCGTCGCGGTGGCGATATTCGGAGGAAAATCACCGATAAGGGACAGAATATTCATCTGTCTTGCGGGACTTCGCGGAGCGTCCTCGATAGTTTTCGCAATAATGGCGATGGACGGGGGAGATTCCGCGACGGAGCACAACATATTCAATATAGTGTTCCTTGTCTGCCTGATGTCCATGCTGGTGCAGGGAACGCTGCTGCCCACCGCGGCGCGGCGGCTGAACCTTATCGACGACAACTCCAACGTTCTCAAGACCTTTAACGACTACAAGGAAGAGGACTCCATCACCATGATGCGTATGTTTGTCCCCGAGGGTCACCCCTGGGAAAACAAAACGCTCAGCGAGGCGGTGCTGCCGACGGGCTCTCTGGCGGTAATGATAAAGCGGGACGGTAAAACGATAATTCCCCGCGGAAACACTCAAATACTCGCCAACGACAGCGTGGTAATGTCCGTTCCGCCCTATGAGAGCGATAAGTCCCTTAAGCTCCGTGAGATCAAGATCAAGGGCAGCCACCCGTGGCTCGGCTGCAAGATCCGCGATCTTAAGCTCCCCGACCGACTGCTTATCGTTATGATAAAGCGGGACGACGAGAGCCTTATCCCCTCGGGAACCACCGAGATACGCGGCGGTGATATCGTGGTCATCACCGATACCGAGGAGAGCGCAGGTCAGCCGATATACAAGGAGAAGGTCAAAAAATAAATTCAGCGCCCCTAGGATTTGGGGCGCTCATTCGTATTAAAATAACTGTTTGGTTATATAAATGATAATTTATGCTGTTAAGCAGTGTTGATCTTAGCTATGATGCGGTTAAGT
>CAMWLH010000233.1 GCA_947175045.1 uncultured Clostridia bacterium
ACGCTCTGCGCCTTTTCGGTGGGGAATTTCATATCGGCTCAGAACTCGGGGGCAAATCTTGTGAGCGGTATTCTCGAGTTTAACGTTACCTTCACCGACAAGTCCGAGGCTCCCGTAATATCGGACATAAGGCTCACGCCTATTGTCACTCATTATGACTACGGCTACGCGAATTTAAGGCTGTACAAGCTCTCCGACTACACCCCCGAGCTTGCGGCGGCTCACGGAGTAAGGCAGTATAGCTCATTCGGCTACGACTATATTATAAATGTACTGAGAAACGCTATTGACGAGGAATATCTGGCGCTGCCGTAACAAAAAAGGGGAAACGGTAACGTTTTCCCTTTTCAGCATTTTTCTAAAGCCACTGAACAAATCCCGTTTTCTCGTTGGGCTTATACCCCGCGTTCTCGTAAAATTTCAGCGTATTTTCATTTTTGGAGCTTGTCAACAGCGCTATATTATAACAGCCCGCCTTGACCGCAAGCTCTTTGGCATAATCAAGACACGCAGTCGCAAGACCCCTGCCGCGGTATTCCGCGTGAGTAACAACGTTCTCAACTCTCGCGTAGGGTCTGCCGCCGCGCGTCAGATTGGGAACGATAACGCAGGTGCAGCTTGAAACTATCCGACCGTCCTCCTCTGCGACGACTATGTGATAATTTTCATCGGCGAGAATATGCTCCCAGATGTGCCTTGTTTCCGAAAAAGGCGGGATATCCGTTTCGTGCAGGTGCAGGTAAAGCGACATAAGCCCGCCGTAGTCGGAATAAACGATTTCTCGTAACATTTCAAGATACCCCTTTAAAAAATCCGCCCGAAGAAAACGAACGGATTATGTAATTATCAATCGGCGGATTCTTCTGTCTGCGAGTCCGCTGCCACCTGCCCCGCCTTAAGCAGGTCGCGTATCTCCGTAAGCAGAACGATCTGAGGATCGGGCTTGGGGGGAGGCGCGGGTTCTTCCTTCTTCTTCCTGTGGAAGCTGTTGACGATCTTCACAACCGCGAATACGCACAGCGCGGTCAGCAGAAAGCTGATTATCGCCTGAATAAAATTGCCGAAGTGAAGCTGCGGATTATTGCCCCACGGTATCGTCAGCACGAGCGTGTCAAAATTAACGCCCGCAAGTAGCATTCCGAGAAACGGCGTAAATATGTCGTTTACCAGCGAATTTACGATTGAGGTAAAAGCTCCGCCGACGATAACGCCGACAGCCATATCCAGCACGTTCCCTCTTGAAATAAATTCCTTGAACTCCTTTGCGAGTGTGAACGCTTTGTTGTTCTTTGCCATAGCAGAATTTCCTTTCATATGTCAGATTAAGGCTGTCAGCCCTGTTATTATTCTATCATATTGTTAGCCTAAAGTCAACATTTTTTTGGAAAAAGCGCGGAATTTAAAGCATTTTCTTAAGAAAATCTCCCGTATAGGAATCGGGGTTTCCGGCTATTTCCTCGGGAGTGCCCGCGGCGACCACCGTTCCGCCCTTGTCGCCGCCCTCGGGACCTATATCTATTATATAATCCGCAGTTTTTATCAGATCAAGGTTATGCTCTATCACCAACACGGTATTTCCGCTGTCAGTCAGCCGCTGAAGTATCTCCACCAGCCGCTTTACGTCCGCGGTGTGAAGCCCTGTGGTAGGCTCGTCCAGAATATAGATGGTCTTTCCCGTGGAACGCTTGGAGAGCTCGGTGGCAAGCTTTATCCGCTGCGCCTCGCCGCCCGAAAGAGTGGTTGACGACTGCCCTATTTTTATATAGCCCAGACCCACATCGTTCAGCGTTCTCAGCTTGTTGGCGATTTTGGGGATATTCGCGAAAAATTCCGCTCCCTCCTCCACCGTCATGTCAAGGACATCAAAAATATTTTTACCCTTATATTTTACTTCTAGCGTTTCGCGGTTGTAGCGGTGACCCTTGCAGACCTCGCAGGGCACGAAAATATCGGGAAGAAAGTGCATTTCGATTTTGAGTATGCCGTCGCCCTCGCAGGCTTCGCACCGCCCGCCCTTGGTGTTGAACGAGAAGCGCCCCGGTCCGTAACCGCGCATTTTCGCGTCGTTGGTCTGCGCGAAAAGCTCGCGTATCTCGGTAAACAATCCCGTATATGTCGCGGGATTGGAGCGCGGAGTTCTTCCGATGGGCGACTGGTCTATCATTATAACCTTATCAAGGTGCTCTATGCCCTTCATATCGCGGAATTTCCCGGGACGTGTGCGCGCCCTGTTGAGCTTTGCAACAAGGTGCTTGTAGATTATCTCGTTGACCAGCGAGCTTTTTCCGCTGCCGGAAACTCCCGTTACACAGGTGAACACTCCTATGGGTACGTCTACATCAATATTTTTAAGATTGTTTTCCTGCGCGCCGATAACATTCAGCCATCTTTCGCCGACCGGTCGCCGCTGCTCGGGTACGGGGATCGTCAGCTTTCCGCTGAGATACTGCCCCGTGATGGATTTTTTGCATTTCAGCAGACCCTTTACATCTCCGCTGTACAGCACCTCGCCGCCGTTCACGCCAGCCTCGGGTCCGATATCGACGATATAGTCCGCCGCGCGCATGGTATCCTCGTCGTGCTCGACCACAATAAGCGTATTGCCCAGATCGCGAAGCCGCTTAAGGGTTGCTATCAGCTTGTTGTTGTCGCGCTGGTGCAGACCTATGCTCGGCTCGTCGAGGATATACAGCACGCCCACAAGCGAGCTTCCTATCTGCGTGGCAAGCCTTATGCGCTGGCTCTCGCCGCCGGAGAGCGTTCCCGCAGAGCGCGACAGCGTAAGGTACTCCAGACCCACGCTTTGCAGAAAGCCCAGCCGCGACTTTATCTCCTTTAATATCCTGTCGGCTATCATCTTGTCCCGCTCCGAAAGCTCCAGACCGTCAATAAACTCCAGCGCCGCGGTAATTGACATCTTGCAGAAATCGCTGATATTCTTGTCACCTACCGTTACCGAAAGCGCGGCGGGGTTAAGCCTTTCACCGTGACACTCGGGACACTCCACGTCGCTCATGTATTCCTCCAGTGTATCGCGGGAATACTGGCTGGATGTCTCGTTGTAGCGGCGCTCCATATTGCGGATAACTCCCTCGAAATCGGTGTAGAACTGTCCGCCGCCCTGGCTGCGCGGGCGCTTTATCAGTATTTTCTCGCCCTTTGTTCCGTAGAGAAGCTCGTCCAGAGCCTTATCGGGCAGCTCAGAGAGCGGCTGCTCCACGCTGAAGCCGTGCTTTTCCGCGAGCGCGTCGAAATACATTGCTGCGATAGTTCCCTCCGCGTAATTCCAGCCCGATGATTTTATGCCGCCCTCCTTTATGGAAAGGCTCATATTCGGCATTATCAGAGAGGGGTCTATCCTGCGGGAGCTGCCTATTCCCGTGCACTTGGGGCAGGCACCGAACGGATTGTTGAACGAGAACATTCGCGGCACAAGCTCCTCAATACTCACACCGTGCTCGGGGCAGGCATAACTCTGCGAAAAGTGGAGCTCCTCGCCGTCGATAACATCTATATACACCAGTCCGCCCGTAAGAGAGCCCGCGGTCTCAATACTGTCGGTAAGGCGGGTCTTTATGCCATCTTTGATAACCAAGCGGTCAACGATAATTTCAATAGAGTGCTTTTTATTCTTTTCCAGCGGAATATTTTCCGACAGGTCGTAGGTTATCCCGTCCGCCCTTACCCTTGAGAAACCCGATTTCCGCGCCGCCTCGAACTCCTTCTTGTGCTCACCCTTGCGCCCTCTTACCACGGGAGCGAGAACCTGAAATTTTGTTTTATCGGGCAGCTCCATAACCCTGTCCACTATCTCGTCGATGGTCTGCTGCTTGATCGCGCGTCCGCAGACAGGACAATGCGGTATGCCTATACGCGCGTACATAAGGCGCAGATAGTCGTATATCTCGGTCACCGTGCCAACTGTGGAGCGCGGATTTTTCGAGGTCGTCTTCTGGTCGATAGAGATCGCGGGCGACAATCCCTCTATGCTGTCCACGTCGGGCTTTTCCATCTGCCCGAGGAACATTCTCGCGTAGGACGACAGGCTCTCCATATAGCGGCGCTGCCCGTCGGCAAATATCGTGTCGAACGCCAGCGAGGATTTTCCCGAGCCGGAAAGCCCCGTCATAACTATCAGCTTGTCCCGCGGAAGTTCCACGTCGATATTTTTCAGGTTGTGCTCCCTTGCACCCTTGATAATAATCTTATCGTTTGCCATTTAAGTTGTTCTCCTTAATTTTTAATAGCCGCCGTTTTCCTTATACTTCATGAAAAAGGTCATGCTTTGTATATGTAACAAATTCGCCGCCTTCAAACTCAAAGCAAACTGCAAACGGCATAAGCGGCTTTATCTCCTCAAAATCCGCATAGCCGAATTTCGGGTCAAAATAATTTATTATAGTGCTGAGAGC
>CAMWLH010000234.1 GCA_947175045.1 uncultured Clostridia bacterium
ATATTTTACCGCTCCCGCAAGAGAGCGCTACTCCTTTCGAGTTATTAAAGCGCACTGCGCCCGAATATTTTTGCGCTATTTGCGAACTCAGCGCCGCCTGCGCTCTATTCCCGCCGCGGCATAATACGCCAGCTTATCGTCGTACATCAATCCGTCCGCTTCAGAAAGCAGCATATTTATATTTTCCCTGCCGTCCTTCCGCCAGACAACTCCTATCGCCATTATGGCGTCGTTTTCGCGCATGTCCGTCCTCAGCCGCTCTACCCTGCCGCGAAGCTCCTCTTCGCTTATCTTTGGGCAGATAGCCAGAAACTCGTCGCCGCCTATCCTGAACAGCGCACAGTCCTCAAAAGACCTTTTAAGGCAATCGCTTGCCCGAAGCAGCAGCTTATCTCCCGCTTCATGACCGTCGCGGTCATTTATTCTCTTAAGCCCCGTAACATCGCAGTACACTATTCCCAGACTGTCCTCGGGGTTTATCTTTAATATATAATCGTTCATTGCGTGACGATTTCCGATATCCGTAAGCTGGTCGCGGTAGCTCATCGCCTCCAGCCGCTTTAAAAGATTACGCCGCCGCAAGGTCGACACGAAAAAATGTCCCATTATCTGAAACATATCCGAAATCATTGTAAGAAATTCGCTCGGCGGATTGTCCACGCCGTAAAAACCTATTGTCTTTTTGTCGTAAAACAACGGATTTACCACCAGCGAGTGAATATTCTGCGGTTTAAGTATCTCATACATCAAGGGGTCTTCCTCGCGTATATCATCTATGTCTTCAATAATGATATCCTTGCTTTCATTGAATTTCTGATACCACATCTTCACAACATCGTATGAGATATCCTGTAAATTATCCTTTTCGGGAGTTACCCCGCTTGCTACCCATTCGTATGTGTTATCAAATGTTCCTCTCTCGTTTTCCTCAAAAATATACACGCGCTCGCTGTTGAGCGATTTCCCGAAATACTCCAGTATCACCTGTATCGTCCTTTCGGGGGTAGGCTCCTGAAGCGCGAGCCGCATACCTTCGTTTATAACCGATTCAAGATTGGTATATTCGTTTATAAAACGGGTCTGCCGCACCTGCGCGCTCATATCTATCGCTATCTCCATGCGGCAGCGCCGTCCGTTGTCAATTATAAGCGTATCCTTAAGTGAAAAGGTCTTGCCGATGCTCGGGTTAAAGTACTGCCACTCCTTGAAATGACCCTCAGCCAGTTCTCCGTTTGTACATATGGCACAGGGAGAAGAGCAGCCCTGAAGCACCTCGTAACATTTTTTTCCCGCGTAATCCTCATAAGAGTTAAACCCGTATTCCTGCATTGTGCGTTTGTTCATGTAAATCAGCTCATGGCTGTCAATATCCGAAACATATACGATCTCGCTGAGATTTTCAAAAATCTCCCAAACTTTACTCAACACATCACACTCCCCGTAAAAATATTCATAAGTAGATTATACAACTTTGAAACGCTCCTGTCAATATCAATATCATTATTGAAAAGATATTGGCGGTTCAGACCTCGCCCGATTTTTCACGAGCCAGCCGCTCACGCTCCGCCTGGGGGAGTCTGAGATAAGTCGGCATAAGCGCGGCTGCGTTTACGGTATCCCTGCCCGCGGCGGCAAGGCACACTCCGCTTCCCCGCTGATAGCGCAAGGGATAAGGCGCAAGCTCATATCTGCGATCCGTGAAATTATGCATAAGCTCCGCGCCGTCACCCGCGAGGACTATATTGCCCTCAATGTCCGAAAGCTCTTTTGAAAGCTCCTCCGCACGTATTGCCCTGTCCTCGCAAAGACGGGAAACTGTTCCGCCCTCCGTTTTGAACAGCGCGTTGTAGACCTGCCCGCAGCGGGCGTCCATGCAGGCGCACACCACGCGGTCAAATCCAATGAAATTATACGCGATAGCTTCCAACGTCGACACGGCGATACAAGGCTTTTTCGCGCCCACAGCCATGCCTTTTACCGCGGCAATTCCTATCCTCAAGCCCGTAAAAGACCCCGGTCCCGCCGTGACCGCTATGCTGTCCAGATCAGCGAGAGATACCCCCGCGTTTTTCAGCATACTTTCCACCATCGGCAGCATTGTTTCGGAGTGGGTGTGCCCGTTGTTCAGAAACTGTTCCGCGATTATTTTGCCGTCATACAGCGCACAGCCCGCGGTCACCGCGGAGGAATCTATTCCCAGTATCATACGCTCCCCCTATTCCCCGAAAACTCCGCCCGTAACGGTTATCTTCCTTTCGTTTTCGGACAGCTTTTCAATATTTATTTTTATGACCTCGCCGTTCGCGCCAAGTTCACTTTCCAGTCCCTCAATGTTTTCGCTCCACTCCGCCGCGATGATGCCGCCGCGGTCAAGATAATCGAAAAAACCCACTGAGTAAAGGTCGTCATAACCGCTTATGCGGTACAAATCGAAATGGAACAACGGTATATGTCCGCTGTATTCGTGAACCAGCGCAAAGGTGGGGCTGGTGACCTCGTCGTCCACTTCAAGGCATCGCGCGATACCCTTTGTGAACGCGGTCTTTCCCGCGCCCATCTCACCGCTGTACAGAATAACGTCCCCCGCTTTAAGGCTTTTCGCAAGCTCCGCGGCGGCAGCGAGGGTCTCTTCCTCGCTTTTGGTAATAATTTCCTTCATCAGAACAATCCCGTAATAACGCCCTTGTCGTCCACATCGATATTATTTGCCGCGGGAATCTTGGGCAGCCCGGGCATGGTCATGATATCGCCCGTGTACGCCACTACAAAGCCCGCTCCGCTGCTCGCCCTGACGTCGCTTACGGTGATATTGAAGCCCTCGGGCTTGCCAAGCTTAGTCGGATCGTCGGACAGCGAGTACTGCGTTTTAGCCACGCATACGGGCACCTTGTCCAGCCCCAGACCCTCTATCTCCTTAAGAGCCTTTTCCGCCTTTGAGGTGAACACTACGCCGTCGGCGCGGTAAATTTCCTTTGCGATGATGTTCAGCTTTTCCTTGACGGAAAGCTCCGTATCGTAAAGCGGCTTGAAATTGCTCTTTTCGTTTTCAACGGTATCAATAACCGCCTTTGCCAGATCTAGCGCGCCCTCTCCGCCCTTCATGAACACGTCGGAGAAAGCCGCCTTTACTCCCTTGCTTTCGCAGTATTCACGCACAACGGCGATCTCCGCGTCGGTATCCGCCGCGAAATGGTTGATAGCCACCACCACGGGCACGCCGAATTTCTTCATATTCTCAATATGCACACCGAGGTTCACAATGCCTTTTTTCAGAGCCTCCACGTTCTCCGCGCCCAGCTCCGCCTTGGGAATGCCGCCGTTGTATTTCAGCGCGCGAATCGTCGCGACAACTACCACGCAGTCGGGCTTCAAGCCCGCAAAGCGGCACTTGATGTCAAAGAATTTCTCCGCGCCGAGATCGGAACCGAAGCCCGCCTCGGTGATGGTATAATCTGCCAGCTTAAGGGAGAGCTTTGTTGCTCTCACGCTGTTGCAGCCGTGTGCGATATTCGCAAACGGACCGCCGTGGATTATCGCGGGATTGTTTTCAAGGGTCTGCACCAAGTTGGGATTTATCGCGTCCTTAAGCAGCGCGGTCATAGCTCCAACCGCCTTGAGGTCGCGGGCGAATACGGGAGTATTGTCAAGCGAATAAGCCACGAGGATATTCCCCAAACGCTTTTTCAGATCGGACAGATCGGCGGCAAGGCAGAGTATCGCCATGATCTCCGAAGCTACCGTTATCTGGAAATGATCCTCGCGGGGAACGCCGTCTATCTTTCCGCCCATACCCACAACGCAGTTGCGGAGCGCGCGGTCATTCATATCAAGGCAGCGCTTGAAAAGTATCCTTCTGGTGTCTATCCGCAGCTCGTTGCCCTGCTGAATGTGATTGTCCAGCATAGCGCACAGAAGATTGTTCGCGGCGGTTATCGCGTGCATATCTCCCGTAAAGTGCAGGTTGATATCCTCCATCGGAACGACCTGCGCATAGCCGCCGCCTGCCGCGCCGCCCTTGATGCCGAATACGGGACCCAGTGACGGCTCACGCAGAGCCAGGCAGGTGCGCTTGCCGAGCTTGTTCATTCCCTCAGCCAGACCTACCGACGTGGTGGTCTTGCCCTCGCCCGCGGGCGTGGGGTTGATGGCGGTGACCAGCACCAGTTTGCCGTCGGGATTTGCCGCCGCCCTGTCTATCAGCTTCTGAGACAGCTTTGCCTTGTAGTGCCCGTAGGGCTCTATCTCCGATTCCGCAATATTCAGCTTTGCGGCGATATCCTTGATCTCCAGCATTTCAGCCTGCTGTGCTATTTCAATATCAGTCAACATTGTTTTTCCTCCTTATTTAAAAGAATTTCAAAATTCCCGCAAGCACTCTCGGTCGTTCGCTACGCTCACTCCATGTG
>CAMWLH010000235.1 GCA_947175045.1 uncultured Clostridia bacterium
GTATTATACCACCAAACACGACATTTTTCAACCCAAACTTAAGAGAAAAAATAAACAAATATATTTATTTTTTCCCCCACACTTTGAACATTTTTGCGCACTTCTGCAAAAAAATCCGAAAAAATGCAAAATGCTTATTGACTTAACGGAGCATTTATTATAGAATATATATGTATGGGCTTTATTTGCTCGGAGGAGGGCTGTGAGAGTGAAGGTATTATATCCCGATTATGACAATTGTATCGTAAATCTTGCCTGCTCCATAATGAAATATTTTGGCGCTAAACCGCCGAACCGCACTCTGCCGCTTGCGGACAGTCTGCTTTCGGAAAAGCGATATAAGAACGTTGTGGTATTGCTTCTGGACGGAATGGGAAAAAATATCATTGAGGCGAACCTCGCGCCCGACGGATTCTTCCGCCGCAATCTCGCGGGAACGTATTCCTCGGTATTTCCGCCGACCACCACCGCCGCCACGACCTCGATAGACAGCGGGCTTTATCCCGTACAGACCGCGTGGCTGGGCTGGACAGGCTATTTCAGGGAGCTTGACAAAAACGTGGTATACTTCCTCAACACCGATTTTAACACGGACGAGCCTATTTCGGAGCTGAACGCGGCGCAAACCTACCTGCCTTATAAGGATATATGTTCCGCCATAATGGAAACAGGGGCGGGGGCGCATTTCGCAGCACCTTTCCGCGAGCCGTTCCCCGAGGATTTCGGCGCTGTCTGCCGCGAGGTGGAGCGTCTCTGCAATGAAGAGGGCGAAAAGTATATCTACGCCTACTACCATGAACCGGACAACACTATGCACCGCAAGGGCTGCTTTTGTGAGAGATCAAAGCTGGTGCTCGGGGACATAGAGCTTATGACCGAGGAACTGTCGGAGCGGCTTTCCGATACGCTGCTTATCATCACCGCCGACCACGGGCATATCGACAGCCCAAAAGCGGTGGTCACGGATTACCCCGATATTATGGAGTGTCTGGTGAGAATGCCGTCGATTGAGCCGCGCTGTCTTAATCTTTTTGTGAAAGAGGGCATGGAGGACAGGCTGAAAGCCGCCTTTGCGGAGCATTTCCCCGATACGTTCCTGCTGATGTCCAAAAAGGAGTATATGGAGCGGGAACTTTTTGGCAGGGGAACGCCCCACCCGCGCTTTGACGAGATGACGGGGGATTACCTGGCGGTAGCCGTCGGGGATATCTCGCTGTATAATAAAAGCAGCAAAAATTTTGTCGCGAACCACGCGGGGCTCACCGAGGATGAAATGATAATTCCGCTGATCGCGGTTAAAAAGGACTGATATTTATAAAAAATATAATAGTTTCCGCTTCGCTGCTTGCGTGCAGGCTCGATAATATCGCCGCCGAAACGGAGCGCTGCAAGCGGGCGGGCGTGGACTGGATACATTTTGACGTGATGGACGGCGTTTTTGTGGAGCAGATATCCTACGGAGCACCCGTGTTGAAGTGCGTGAGGGACTCGACGGATATGTTCCTGGACGTTCATCTTATGGTGCAGGAGCCACGCAAGCAGATCGGTTTTTTCGCCGACGCGGGCGCGAGCCTTATAGATATCCACGTTGAGAGCGGCTGTGATATCGCCGCGGCGTTGAGAGAAATAAGGGAGCGCGGCGTGAAGTCGGCGCTTGCCGTAAAGCCGAAAACTCCCGTTGAAAAGGTGTACGAATACCTGCCGCTGTGCGATATGGTGCTTGTTATGACTGTGGAGCCGGGCTACGGCGGGCAGGGCTTTATTCCCCTTACCGCGTCGAAGATAGCCAAGCTGCGGCAATATGCCGACGAGAACGGCTTCGAGGGGCTGAACATAGAGGTGGACGGCGGCATAAACGCCGCGACCTCCGATATTGCCCGCGCCGCGGGAGCAAACGTACTGGTGGCGGGAACGGCGCTGTTCGGGGCGGAGGATATGTCCGCTGCCAACAGGCTGCTCAAGGGCTGCGCAAATTCTTGAAAGGAACCAAATTCATGTTAGCTGTTACCGCGCGCGATCCGCGCAAGGTTTATCTTGAACGATTTATATTTATGGCGGCACTGCTTATCCCGTCGGTGTATATGATGGGATTGAGGGCGCTGTTTGTATCCGCGCTGAGCGTGGTTTTATGTATGATAACGGACAGAGTATGCTGCTATGTCCGCAAAATACCCTATGATATGAAGGATTTTGCCGTGCCGTTCTGGGGGCTGGCGGCTTCTATGCTGATGCCGTCGAGCATCTCAATAGGACTTGTGGTGCTGTCGGCGGTCATCTGTATAGGATTGGGAAAGCACGTTTTCGGCGGCAGCGACAATATACTGTTCCCGCCGCCCGCTGTCGCGATAGCTTTTCTGATAATCTGCTACCCCGCGGAAATGCTGTATTTCACCAAGGCGGGCGAGCATTACCCCATTTTCGGGGAATTTTCGGGAACGCTCGGGCGCTCGCTGGAATACTCACTCAAGCTGGGAAACGTTCCCACCTCGTCGACCTTTGATATTCTGCTTGGTAACGTTTCGGGAGCTATCGGCTCGGTCAATATACTTATAATATTGGTGTGCGGAGCCTGTATGCTGGTCAGGGGAATAAGCAGCTTCTGGGCGGCGCTCCCCGCAATAGGAACGGCGGGGCTGCTGGCGTTCTTTTTCCCGCGTCCCGATATAAGCGGAATGGAATCGGCATTTCTGGAGCTTTCCGCGGGATATTTCCTGTTCGGGACTATCTTCATAGCCGCAGAGCCCGCGCTGCTTCCCAAAAGAGCGGCTGCAAAGGTAATATACGGGGTGGTTCTGGGATATACTACAATGATGTTCAGATATTTCGGTCAGGCGGAGGGCTGCTTCGTTTTCGCGCTGCTGATAACAAGCGCGTTGTCCTGCTGCTTCGACACGATAGTTGAAAATCTGCTCTACTGGAAAAAGACATATATCAACTCTTACGAAAAATCCCGCACGCAGGTACAGCGCGGCAGCGTAAAGCTGACGGATACCCAGGAGATAAAGCTGCCCGAAAAGTACCGCTACAACACCCCGCCTATCGACGGAAAAATAAAGCATCATCGCAAACGCAAGGATAAGGGGGCGGGAAAAGATGAATGAGAGCGAAAAAAAATCAAAGATAAATCTTGACGGGCTTTTCCGCCAGAATATCGTGCTGATGAGCGGACTGGTGACCGCGCCGATAATAGTTGCCGCGACCACCGCGGAGCGCGCCCTGGTGCTGACGCTGAGCTTTTTTATGGTGTCGTATATCTCGATACTTGTGTGCCGGCTTATCCCGCGGAAAATAATGTATTCGATGAGGATACTGATATACGCGGTCGCGGCGGCAGCAGTTTATATCCCTACGGTGCTGCTGCTTTCGATGCTGTTTCCCGAAACGGTATCGGGGGTGCTTATATATATTGAGATAAGCGTCGTCAATTTGCTGCTGCTTGCCAAGACGGAGAGCCGCTTTTATCTGGAGTCCTTCGGTACAATGGCTGTGGACGCGTTGGTATATATTGCGGGCTATGCCGTCGCCGCTTTTGCGGTGGGAATTATCCGCGAGCTTCTTGCCTACGGAACTATATTTGGGCTGTTTTTGTTTGACGAGCCCATGCCTGCGGCACGTTCTCCCTTTTTTGGGTTTATCCTTGTGGGGATACTCGCGGCGGTATGCCGCGTTATAGTCGGCAGAAGGGGGGCGAGGAAATAATGGACGCTCTTGCTAAAATAATTTCCACCGCCATGCTGTCCGTATTTGTGCAGAACGCTATATTTGACAGGGCGCTCGGCGCGAACGTGGTGATCTATGCCTCGCGCAAAAACACACATGTCGTGGGATTTACCGTAGGCATAACCGCCATGACCACGATAGCGAGCATTATATCGTATTTCCTTGACGGTCTGCTGCTACCTTTGGAGTTGGGATATCTGTTTATGCCGCTGGTGTACGTCACGGTAATAAGCGTGTTGTATGTGCTGGCGCTGCTGTTTCTGTGGAGACTGCTCCCGGACACGTTCGCGCTGATAAAGAAGCACGCGCATCTTGCGATAGTGAATTGCACGGTGCTGGGCGCGCTGTTTCTTAATTCCGCCTATGGCAGCGATATATGGAGCTATATCGGCTATGGATTCGGAACGGGCATAGGATTTTTCCTCGCCTGCTTTTTGCTGAATATCGCTCACGAAAAGCTGGATTCGGACAAGATACCGAGGGTATTCCGAGGATATCCCATAATGTTGATATATATCGGTATAGTTTCGATGGGATTTTATGTGTTGGTAGGCTATACGGCGAGCTTTTAGGCTTGAAGTAAAACAACGCAATGTTGACGCAAACGAAGACCGGTTCCCGCAATCGCTCGCAGGGAACGAGCGAAGCGAGTGACCGAGAGTGC
>CAMWLH010000236.1 GCA_947175045.1 uncultured Clostridia bacterium
CAATGCTTTACCGCAAGAAAAACACCGTCGCGGCTATAACATACCTCCTGATTTTTGCACGGTTCTCGGCTAATTGCCTATATTTAGCGGCGGCTTTAGGTTCGTTATGACTTGAAGCCGCCCGATCGTATATCCTTGGGCGCTTCCGCTTTTTTCTGCCGCGCTCTCAATAAAAAGGTTGACGAAAAAGGTAATTTGTTGTATAATAATATCAGTGCTTTACTGCGCCGCATAAAATCGGTATCCGCCAAAGACACCGCCTATCCCTCGCATAAAAGCGGCGTCGCAAAGAACAGCGTTTATTCCGCGCAGAAAAGCAACGTTCGCCAAGGACAACTCTTAGCCCACGAAGGAAATTTTTTCTCAAGAGCGTGGGTGACGCGGAGCGCAGCGGAGTGTTATCCGCGCGGGTCGAGAAATTTTTTTAAATCAGGAGTACATATGAGGAACTTTCTTAAGGCAACTTGGATATTTTATCCGCTTATTCTTGCGGCGGCGATGTCTTTTCTGCTGCCGATGTTTCCGTACGTTACCGAGTATGTTTTTTCGCGCGGATTGTTTAAAGCCGTCACCGTGCCGCTTGGATTCGTCACAAGCCTTATTCCGATATCGCTTACGGAGCTGGCGGCGGTTCTGGCGCTTCCGCTTGTGATTTTTCTGATAATACTGCTCATCGTAAAAATAAAACGCAGCGAGAAGCGCGGTAAAACTCTTCTTAAAGCCGCGCGCGGCACGGCGGCGTTTTTGTCCTTCGCCTGCCTGATATATATGATATGCCACGGCGCGAATTATTACCGCCTCAGCATGGAGCGGCTTATGGAGCTGGACACATCCCCGAAAACCGCAGATCAGCTCCTTGCAGTCTGCAAGGAGCTCGCCACGGGCGCGAGGGAAGCCCGCGAGGAAATTTCCACCGACGAAAACGGCTGTATGATACTCACCGAAGATATATGGACGGAGCTTACCCGCGCGGGTGATGGCTACGAGAGCCTTATCGGGGAATACCCGTTTTTATGGACGAGCGTTTGGCGGCAGAAGCCGGTGCAGCTCTCTTACTACTGGAGCTACACGGGGATAGTGGGAATGTATTTCCCGTTTTTCTCGGAGTGCAATATAAATATCGAGCAGCCCGATTGGTGCGTGCCGTTCACCGCCGCGCATGAGAGCGCTCATTCGCGGGGAATAGCCTTTGAGAACGAGTGCAATTTTCTCGCTTTTTTGTCCTGCATTAACAGCGAGTATCCCGAATACCGCTACTCGGGGTATATGAACGCGTTTGTGTATTGCTCCAACGCGCTCTACGCCTATGATAGGGATATGTGGCAGGAGGCCCACGCGGAGTGCTCTGAGGGAATGATACGGGATTTCACAGCCGAAAACGAGTACATAAACCGCTTCAAGGGCAAGGTCAAGGAGGCGTCGCATAAGGCTAACGACACCTTTATAAAGGCGCAGGGAGTAAAGGACGGCAGTCTCAGCTACGACCGCGTGACGGAGCTTATTCTGGCGTACTACGAAAAAAATTGATGGGGAACAAAATGATAGGAACAATTGTAAATACGGGAACTATTTTAGCTGGTTCGGCGCTTGGCGGGCTGCTCAGAAAGGGGATAAAGGACAAGTACCGCGACGCGCTGTATAACGCTATGGGGCTCGCGGCGGTGGGTATCGGCGTGAACTCCATCTGCGCGAATATGCCCAAGAGCGGCTACCCCGTGCTGTTTATAATCAGCCTTGCGCTGGGCAGTTTGCTGGGGTACATAATCGACCTTGACGACAAATTCAATAAGCTGGTGGGGAAATTCTCCAAGTCAAATCTCGGGCAGGGTCTGTCCACGGGGATACTGATGTACTGCATAGGCACACTGTCAATTCTCGGACCTATAAACGCGGCGCTTTACGGCGACAATACCTACCTTTTCACCAACGCTACGCTTGATCTGGTGACCTCTATGGCGCTGGCGAGCACCTACGGCTTCGGTATGGCGATCGCCGCGGGAGTGCTGTTCTGCTGGCAGGGGCTTATATATATCGGTGCGGGCTGGCTGGAGCCTGTACTCGGCGGCGGTCTGATGACGGAGATATCCCTTGTGGGGGGATTCCTTATAGCCGCCTCGGGGCTTGGTATACTTAAGATCAAGGATATGAAAACGCTGAATATGCTCCCCTCGCTGTTCGTTCCCGCGATATGGTTCGCGCTGGTGGCGCTGTATAACTTAATCGTCGGCGGGTGAGCGGAGCATAAACCGAAACGCGGGGCGCTGAATGAGAGCATATCGCGCGGCATCGATGAAACCGATGCCGCACCGTCTGTTACTTTGCAAAATTTTTTTATTTCTCGCGCACGGTTGCTATTGACAATAGGAGCTGTTTTGTGGTACAATAATAATGAATAATATTGTACATACAGGAGGTACGAAATGTCTGATTTACCAATAAATCCCTTTGACGACGCGGAGGAAATTGCCAAAAAATCCATGGTGCTGTTTTTCCTTATCGACTGCTCGGGCAGCATGGGCGGCAGCAAGATAGGCACGGTCAACGCGGTTATGGAGGAGCTTATTCCCGAAATACGCGGCATAGGCGGCGCGGACGCTGATATAAAGCTGGCGGTGCTGAAATTCTCGGGCGGCAGCGAGTGGATGTACAATGAGCCCGTTTCTATCGACAGCTTCGAGTGGGATCCCATAGACGCGGAGAACGTCACCGATCTGGGCAGCGCTTTCAACGAGCTGTCCGCGAAGCTCTCCAGAAACGAGTTTATGAAGTCTCCGTCCCTGTCCTTTGCGCCGGTCATGATACTGATGTCCGACGGATATCCCACGGATAATTTTGAAAAGGGTCTGGCGGAGCTGCAAAAGAACCGCTGGTACAGCGCGGGAATAAAGGCTGCCGTAGCGATAGGCGAGGACGCCGATCTGGATATCCTCGCGCGCTTTACGGGCAACCCCGACAGCGTTGTTACCGCGCATAACGGAGAGGCTCTCGCAAAGCTGATAAAGTTCGTGGCGGTGACTTCATCGCAGATAGGCAGCCGCAGTATGCGCCTTGCGGAGACCGAGGAGGATTTCAAGAGCAAGCAGGAATCCGCCGCGGAGCAGATACGCGAGTTTGCCGAAAGCGATGAGATCAACGCGGATATAGAGGCGGGCTGGTAATGTCCTTTAAGGGGTATTCTCTCTCTGTAAGGGGCGCTTCGCACGAGGACGCGGGAGAGGTGTGTCAGGACAGCACAAGGTTTTTTATCAAGGAGGGTCTTGCCGTCGCGGCGGTCTCGGACGGTCACGGCAGCGAGAAGCACTTCCGCAGCGCTGCGGGCAGCGAGATGGCTACCCGCGTCGCGATACGCTCGGTGTGTGATTTTTACGAGCGCAACGGCGGTCTGCGGGAGATGTTCAGGGGCGATCCCGATAACGCCGCGCGGAGGATAGCCGCTAATATCATCTGCGGCTGGAACGGGGAGATCGCCGCGCATATGCGGTTTTCTCCGCTTAATGAAAGGGAAAGAGCCGTCTGCGAAAAGCACGGCGGTATCGCGAATGAGATAATGTACGGCGCGACGCTTATAGTGGGAGCGGCGGCGGAAAACTGCTGCTTCGGGCTTCAGATAGGCGACGGCAGCTTTATCGCGCTGGACGGTGAGAGAATGCTCTCGCCCATGCCAGAGGACAGCAAGCTCGTGGGAACTCTTACCACCTCGCTTTGCGACAGCGACGCTATCGGCAGCTTCCGTTATTTTTTCCGCGAGGGAGGATTTTCGGGAATAATGCTGTCCAGCGACGGGCTGATAAATTCGTTCCGCAGCGAGGGGGATTTTCTTAGCTTCGGCAGGCGGGTCATAGACGCGGTGTCGGAGAATGAGACCGCGCATCTTCCCGAGCACCTGCGGTCGCGCTCGCGCAACGGCAGCAGGGACGATATTTCGGTCGCGGCGATAGTGGCGCAATAACCAGCTTCTTGATATCACGGGGGTATTTATCGACCGTGAGATAAAAAGCTGGTATATTTGCTTTGACGTGCACGAGCCCGATGTTGCCGAGCTGATGGTAACGCTTTGACAAAGCCGCTCGGATGAGGTGTTGAAAAAACAAATAATGCTCACGCATAAAAGGGACTTTGGCATAGAACAGTGTAGCGCCCACGCATAAAAGCAACGCTGAAAAAGAGCAACGTTACGCCCGCGCAGGGAATTTCAAAAAGGTCTTCGTTCGCGTCCGCGAACGAAGACCGGTTCCCGCAATCGCGCGAAGTGAGCGAGCGCAGCGAGTGAACGGAGCGTGCTTGCGGGAATTTTGAAATTCTTTTAAATAATTTACTTCTCGTCAACATAAAAAACAAATTTTTGTCAACACTGCTTAAAAGCATCACAGC
>CAMWLH010000237.1 GCA_947175045.1 uncultured Clostridia bacterium
TATCTGTGGACCGCGAATCCTGTTTTTCGCAAGATTTATGCCCACAAATGGCTTTGTACAGCCGTTTGCAGGTATAATATCTTTTTGGTAACAATTAGTTGGTGGAGATAAGGGGATTCGAACCCCTGACCTCTTACATGCGAAGCAAGCGCTCTCCCAACTGAGCTATACCCCCATTGCCATAATATTATAGCACATTTAAAGTGACTTGTCAACAATTTTTTTAAAAAAATCAAAGTTTTATGAAAAAAATTGCTAGAAATATTGCAAAATAATGTAAAGTATGGTATAATAAACGCAAGCGTCTATTATATCGCCATGTCCATGCGCATATGTTCGCTTCGGCTCACTCCGCGCAGTAATGGACAATTATACCATAATCCCTTCAGGCTTATGGTATAATAAAAGAAGAGTTTGTTGTAGTGCATAACGATATAAATGCCAACAACGTTAAATTTGTTTTTTTATTAGAATGCTTGGCAGAATGTTGTCATACTATATATAAAGCGGAGGGGGTGTGACCGTGGATATTAGAGTAGGGGACGTGCTGGTGATGAAGAAGCAGCACCCGGGTTGCGGAAGCAATCAGATGAAGGTGCTACGGTGCGGCGCAGATTTCAAGCTGAGCTGCGTCGGGTGCGGGCATAGCTTTATGATCCCGCGGTCGAAGTGCGAAAAGAAGATAAAGTCCGTTATCCGCGAGAATGTAAACTCCGAGGGTTAGCATTAAAGGCGTAAGAGAACAAATGCTTTACTATGGAGGGAAAAATGTTAGATAAATTAAAAAGCGCGGAGGCAAGGTACGACGAGGTAAACATGAAGCTATCTGATCCCGCGGTCATTTCCGACAACGGGTTGTACCGCGAGCTGATGAGGGAGCAGAAGAACCTTACTCCGCTGATAGAGAAGTACAGGGAATACCAAAAATGCGAAAAGGGCTTTGAGGACGCCGAGGCGGCTCTTGAAGACAGCGACCCGGAGCTGCGGGAGATGGCTCGTGAGGAATACGCGTTGAACAAGCGCCTTAAAGAGGAGCTTACCGAGGAATTGAAAATCCTGCTGCTGCCGCGCGATCCCGACGACGACAGGAACGTCATAGTCGAGATACGCGGCGGCGCGGGCGGTGAAGAAGCGGCTTTGTTCGCGAATTCCATGTTCAGAATGTACTCCATGTACGCCGCCGGCAGGGGCTGGAAGATCGAGGTAATAAGCTCCAATCCCACGGAGCTGGGAGGGTATAAGGAGATATGCTTCAGCGTTGAGGGCGAGGGAGCTTACGCGCGGCTGAAATATGAAAGCGGAGTCCATCGTGTTCAGCGGGTGCCCGAGACCGAGTCACAGGGCAGGATACAGACCTCTACGATAACCGTGGCGGTGCTGCCCGAGGTGGAGGAGGTCGACGTTGATATAAATCCTGCCGATCTCACGATACAGACCTACCGTTCCAGCGGCGCGGGTGGTCAGCACATCAACAAGACCGAATCCGCCATACGCATAATTCACAACCCTACGGGGGTAGTGGTGGAGTGCCAGGAGGAGCGTTCCCAGTTCAAAAATAAGGAAAAGGCGATGAAAATGCTTTACAGCAAGCTGTATGAAGCGAAGCTCACCGCCCGCGACAGTGCCATAGCCGAGGAACGCCGCGTACAGGTGGGCACGGGCGACCGCTCAGAGCGCATAAGGACATATAATTTTCCGCAGTCGAGAGTTACCGATCACAGGATAGGACTTACTCTGTATAAGATCGACGGTATTATGAACGGCGACTGCGACGAGCTGTTTGACGCGCTGAGACTGGCAGACCAGACGGCGCGGCTGCTTCAGCAGGGCTGATGGAAGGGACAGGATGACAACAAGGGTCGAAAAATTCAGCAGGGAAAGCGTCGCGGAAGCCGCGGAGCTTCTCGCGAACAGGCGGGTCGTCGCTATCCCGACGGAGACCGTTTACGGGCTTGCGGCGAACGCTCTGGACAAGGATATGTGGGGAGTAAGGGAGATATTCCGCGTTAAGGGCAGACCGCAGGATAATCCGCTTATCGTCCATATAAGCGGTATGAAAATGCTCGGTCCGCTGGTGCGGGATATTCCCGATATCGCGGTGCGGCTGGCGGAACGCTTCTGGGGAGGTCCGCTGACGATGATCTTCCCGAAGTCCGAGCTTGTTTCGGACGTGATAAGCGGCGGGCTGGACACCGTTGCGGTAAGAATGCCCGCCAGCGAAGCCGCTCTCGCGATAATAAAAAAATGCGGATTTCCTCTTGCCGCCCCCTCGGCTAATCTTTCGGGAAAGCCAAGCCCCACTACGGCGGCTCACGTTTACGAGGATATGAACGGTAAAATACCGCTGATAATTGACGGCGGGGAGTGCACTGTGGGTGTGGAGAGCACGGTCATATGCTTTAGGGACGGAAAAATACGCGTCCTGCGCCCGGGCGGTATAACGGCGGAGCAGCTTTCTGAGTTCGGGGAGGTCAAGGTGGATAAGGCGGTCACGGCGCAGCCCGATAAGGGCGAAAGAGTGCTGTCTCCGGGAATGAAGTACAAGCATTATTCCCCAAAGGCGGACGTGTATATCGTGAACGCTCACGGGGAGGATTTCAGAAATTACTGCCTTAAGCGGGCGAGGTTTGAACGGGAGCTGCTGGCTCTTGGCGCGGGTGTGCGTGAGGAGGGGATATTCCTTGACTGCGGAGAAAGCCCGGAGCTTCAGGCGCGGCGCCTGTTCTCGCTGTTAAGAAGAGCGGACGAGCTGGGCGCGAAAACCGTGCTGGTGGAGATACCGCAAAGAGACGGCGTGGGACTGGCGGTTTATAATCGACTGCTCAGAGCCGCGGCATTCCGCATAATCGAGGTATAATTATGCTTAGTTTGCCAAATATTAGAGTAGTCGGTCTTACGGGAATGTCGGGGGCGGGGAAGTCCACGGTCAGCGGCGTTTTCGGGGAGCACAGCTACGATATCGTCGACTGCGACGGCATATGCCGTGAGATTGCGGGGCGGGAGGATTTTCTGCGGGAGGTCGCCGAGAAAATTTCCCCGCGGCTCGTTACCACCGAGGGAAAGCTGGACAGGAAGCTCACCGCGCAGCTTATTTTCGGGGACGCGCAAATGCGGGAGCGATATAACCGTTTGATCTACCCCTATGTGACCTATGAGATCATTGAACGGATAAAGAGGGCGGAGCGGGTCTTGCTGGACGCTCCCACGCTGTTTGAGGCGCGGCTGGAGGGAATATGCACCCATATAGCGGCGGTGGTAGCGGACAGCGAGCTGTGTGTTAAAAGGATAGCCCTGCGTGACGGTATCACGGAGGAAGCCGCCCGCGCAAGGCTCTCCGCACAGCACAGCGCCGACTTTTTTAGAGAAAACTGCGGCTTTTGCATAGAGAACAACAGTTCGCAAGAGCATCTTATTAAAGCAACAAAAGAAATCATCAAGCAATTGGAGACACAATGACTACAAGGAAAAGAAGAAACCGCGGAAAGCCTGTTGTTATCGGGCTGATAGCGGTGCTGATAATCGCGCTTATCGCGGCGGTCGGGCTGTATTTCGCCTATGACAGATATTTAAGGTCGTCCCACCCGATAAAGTATGAGAATTATGTGGAGCGCTACGCGCGGGACAATCACATTGACAAATATCTGGTGTACGCCGTAATAAAGACCGAGAGCGGGTTCAAGCCCGACGCGGTGTCAAATGTGGGCGCAAGGGGACTTATGCAGATAATGGAGGACACTTTTGACTGGATAAAGTTCCGCACCGACGACGAGGACGCGATGTATAAGGATATGTACGATCCGCAGACGAATATAAAGTACGGCTGCTTTCTGCTGGGTTATCTTTATGATGAGTTCGGGAATGTGGAAACGGCTATGGCGGCTTATCACGCAGGGCGCGGTCAGGTCAACGAATGGTTGGCGGACAGCAGCATTTCCTCCGACGGCGAGCACCTGGACACTATTCCGATACCCGACACGGCGCATTATGTGGATAAGATAACCAAGGCTATGGACGTGTATGTGAAGCTGTATGGACAGGGGTAAGCTAAAAGCAGCTCCAAAACGATGCAGCAAAGCAACACCCGCCAAGAGCGGCGTAATGCCCACGCAGGAATTTTCCGCAAGCCGCCGTGAAAGCGGAGTGCAGCGTAAGCGAAACGGATTTTTTACGGCGAGCTAGCGAACTCCGTTGTGAAGCAACTGAGTTCGCGGTGCGGAAAAATCGCATTAAAATCATTTGGCAAGAGTAACCCCGAAGAGGCGCAGCAAAGCAACGTTCGCAAAGAGCCGCGTAAAGCTCACGCAGAAATTTTCCGCAAGCCGCCGTGAAAGCGGAGTGAAGAGGAAGCGAAA
>CAMWLH010000238.1 GCA_947175045.1 uncultured Clostridia bacterium
GCGCAATGCTGGTGACGCTGTGCGACTGCGCCGCGCGGACGCTGTTCGCTCCCTGTGAGCTGCCTACGGGAATAGTGTTGTCCGCTGTCGGAGCGCCGTTTTTTATTATGCTGCTGCTCCGCCACAAGGGCGGTCACGGGAGCTGAGGAACGGGGGATATTTTGAAGGAGATACTTTTATCGGCGGAGGGTCTGTGCGCGGGCTACGGGCGCGAGGTGCTGCATGACGTTTCGATAGGCTTCGCGGGCGGCGAGATCGTCTCGATAGTAGGTCCGAACGGCAGCGGAAAAAGCACGCTGCTTAAGGCTCTGATAGGTATCGTGCCGAAGAGCGGGGGAGATATTCTGATAGGCGGAATGCCCATCGAGAAACTCTCCGCGGCGGCTGTGGCGCGGGGAGCTGCCTATCTGCCGCAGTCTAAAAAGATACCCGAGCTTTCGGTAATGACTATGGTTCTCCACGGAAGATTCGCGCATTTGTCCTATCCGCGCCGCTACCGCAAGGAGGATATAGCCGCCGCAGAGCGGGCGCTGGACATAACGGGTCTGAACGAGCTCGCGGGGGAGAGCATGACAAAGCTGTCGGGCGGAACTCAGCAGCGTGTGTTCCTGGCTATGGCGCTGGCTCAGGATTCCCCGGTCATACTTATGGACGAGCCGACCTCGTTTATGGATATTTCCCACCAGTTAAGGCTTATGGATCTGTGCAGAACTCTTGCGGACAGCGGGAGAGCGGTGGTGACGGTGCTGCACGATCTGCCGATGGCGCTGAAATACTCAGACAGGATCGCGGTGCTTTCCGACGGCAGGCTTTGCGCTATGGATACTCCCGAGGAGGTTTTCCTAAGCCGTATCCTTGACGAGGTTTTCGGCGTAAGGCTGCACAGAACGTCGACCGAAACCGGAACGCTGTATTATTGGTGAGAAAAGGCGCTTTTCACTGCGTTTGAAGCTGATAAACGGAAAAATATAAATTTCAAAAAAATTTTAAAAATCCCTTGACAAATGGAAATCAATGTGGTATAATTTATATGCTGTTCTAAAGACAGCAGGTTGCCGTAAGGCTATAATGCGTTTTGCGCCTGCCGAGGAATGGGAAATCGAAGAGAATTTTCGTGTCCCTTTCCGTAATATTATGGAAAGGGTTTTTTATTTCCTTACTTTGAAACAGCGTCAAAAGCGCCCCGATAACAAAAGTATTGTTTGCCGACTGCAACGCAATACTTTTTCGGTAAAAGCAACGCTGAAAACGAGCAACAACACGCCCACGCAGCAATTTTTTTCGCAAGACGCTGTGAAAGCGTAGCTGAGCGAAGCGAAACGGAGCTTTTACAGCGGGTCAGCGCCGACTTGTTCGGCGCGGTGCGGAAAATTTTTTTAAGATAAGGAGTGAATTTAATGCCAAGTCAAAGCATACTCGCTCAGAAGCAGCAGTTTGTCGCTGATTTAGCTGAAAAGCTGAAGAATGCCGCAGGCGGTGTTCTGGTCGACTACAAGGGTATCTCCGTTGAGGAGGATACACAGCTGCGCAAGGAGCTGCGCGAGAACGGCGTAGACTACTTCGTTGTCAAGAACACGCTGCTTAAGCGTGCAGCCGAGGCAGCAGGCATTGAGGGTCTGGACGAAGCACTGAGCGGAACTACCGCTATTGCGCTGTCCGCGGAGGATATCATTATCGCCCCCAAGCTGCTGTACAAGAAGGCTGAGAAATCCGACGGGAAGTTCTCTATCAAGATCGGATTTGTTGACGGCAAGGTGATCGGCAAGGAAGAGGTCGAGGCTTACGCAAAGCTGCCGAGCAAGGAGACCCTGCTTTCTCAGCTGGTATTCATGCTTCAGTCCCCGATTCAGCGTCTGGCTATCGCCATCAGCGAGATCGAGAAGAAGCAGTCCGAGGGCGAAGCTACCGCCTAAAAGAGGTATCGCGGCATGACCGCGCGGCGGCTTAGACCGCTGTAAGAGCTGCCCAAAGGGCAGGAAATAACATAATTATATGGAGGAAATTAAAATGGCTTCTGAGAAAATTTTGGCTATGATTGAAGAAGTTAAGGCTCTGTCTGTTCTGGAGCTTAACGAGCTGGTAAAGGCACTTGAGGAAGAGTTCGGCGTATCCGCTGCTGCTGTTGCGGCTGCTCCCGCTGCGGGCGGCGCTGCTGCTGCGGCTGCTGAGGAGAAGAGCGAGTTCGATGTTGTTCTTACTTCCTTCGGCGATGCTAAGATGGCTGTTATCAAGGCTGTCAAGGACGTTTGCGGTCTTGGTCTTAAGGAGGCTAAGGAGCTGGTTGAGGCTGCTCCTAAGGCTATCAAGGAGGGCGTTGCCAAGGCTGAGGCTGAGGAGCTCAAGGCTAAGCTGGAAGAGGCTGGCGCTAAGATCGAGCTTAAGTAATTTAAGCAGCATAACGATCTCCCCCGAGGGTTCTCGGGGGAGATTTTTTCTGCGGCGTTTATTGTGAGCGTCAGCTCTCGACAAGATTGCTGATCCAGACGCCCTTTTTGATCAGAATATAGCCGATAGTCACCTTGATAAAGTCCGCAGCCTGCACTATGGCGAATATTGCGAGAATTGGCAGGGTGGTCAGATTGCACAGCAGCAGCGCCGCGGGAACGGATATCACCCACGAAAAAACGCTGTCAAACAGGAACGTGACAAGGGTCTTGCCGCCGCTGCGCAGGGTGAAGTACAGCGCGTTGAGGAATCCCTGGAGAGGGAAAAACAGCGCGGTTATCACGATAAAGAATGTAGCGTAGTTCTTTACCGTTTCCGTGGTGTCGTATAGGTTCGGGAAAACTCCCGCGATGGATATAAGTATGGCTGTCAGAAGAAAAGAGACCCCGCCGGTGAACCACATCAGGCTGAACGACTCGTCCTTTGCTTCCTTGTATCGCGACGCGCCCAGGGTCTGACCGATAAGTATTCCGACCGCGTTGCCGAGGGCGATAAACACCACGTTCAGCAGATTGCAAAGCGCGTTGGAGATATTCAGTCCCGCCACAACGTCCAGACCACGTATTGAGTAGCACTGCGTGAGCGCCGCCATTCCTCCCGCCCACAGAAATTCGTTGAGGAATATCGGCAGGCTCTTTTTGACGATCTTCGGAGCGATCTCCCGAGGAATGCGCATAGTTTTATACAGCCCGATGACGAAGCTGTGTTTTTTGCGCCGTATGAACGTGAGGGAGATCACTATCAGCATTTCGACCACTCTTGACAGCACCGTGGCGAGAGCCGCTCCCTTTACCCCCATCTGCGGTAAACCGAATTTTCCGTAGATCAGCAGGTAGTTTCCCAGAACGTCCACCGCGACGGAAACAACTCCCGCCGCCATAGGCATGAGTGACGCTCCCGTTTCGCGCAGACTTCCCGCGTATATCTGTGTCAGCACAAAGAAAGGAAGTCCCCACAGCATTATCCCGAGATAGCTCTTTGCCAGCTCCATTGTCAGCACAGGGTCAATATCCTTGCTTTCACCCTTAAGGTAAAGCTCTATAAGGAACTCTCCCCCGAAAATAAACGCGCACAACCCCAGTACCAGTACTCCCAGACCTATAATATGCTTTATCCGCACTGTGCTCTGAAAACCCTCATTGTTCTTCTGCCCGTAGTACTGCGCACCGTATATCCCGGGTCCCGACAGCCCGCCGAACACCGCCAGGCTGAACACAAATATAAGCTGACCCGCTATCGAGACCGCCGTTATAGCCTCCGTCCCGAGCTTTCCCACCATAACATTATCTACCAGGCTCACCGCGTTGGTGATCCCGTTCTGTATCATCATCGGCACCGCCAGCGAAAGCGCGCGCCCGAATATCTCTTTTTTCCTCATCTTAACTCCTGACTTAAATTTGAATTTTCGCGCACCGCGAACTCAGACGCTTCGCGTCGGAGTTCGCTAACTCGCCGTAAAAGCTCCGCTCCACTTCGTTCCGCTGCGTTTCACGGCGGTTTGCGGGAAAATTCCTGCGCGGGCTATATGGTGCTCTTTGTCCGCGCTGCTTTTCTGCTTGAACGAATTACGGCTATATCTCCCTTGAGATAACTTGAAATATTATTTTACCACATTCCCCACTAATTGTCAATACTGTAAAGTAAAACATAAACTGGTCTTATCAAATGATACTGAATTGGATATTGAGATACTACCAAAAAAAGACTATAATATAAACGTAAGGGCAAAACCTATACAGACACAAAGGAGACAGAGACATGAAACAAAACAAAATAAATTCGGACAACAAGCTGCTTATGCTTTGCGTAACGGCGATGTTCGCGGCGCTTATCTGCGTGGCTACCATGATAATTCAGATACCCTCGCCGCTGGGCGGATACGTCAACTTCGGCGACTGCTTCAT
>CAMWLH010000239.1 GCA_947175045.1 uncultured Clostridia bacterium
CGGTTCTGATTGAAAAATACAACGTGTATTTGCGCGACTTTACATAGGATAGGGTGCTTATTATGATAGAAATTTGGTGGAATTTTTTTGAACTAATTGTAACGGTATTTGAGGAGTTTGTGATTATTCACTTTATTTGTAAATTTCTTGGACACAATTTTTCAACTCTTAAGGGTAAAGTCATATATGTTTCCGGAAGCCTTGTCGGATCAGTTATTGTTTCTGTTGTTGATTTCTTGGTAAATTACGAGAGCTGGCTCGGAGCTGTGTACATGTCATACTGGTTTATCTTTGCCTTGTTATTTGTAGATGGTAAATTCTTTAATAAACTGTTTGCCGTGCTGCTAGCAAATATGATATTAATCTGTTCAAATTCTTTAATTTCCAGTTCTTTATCAAATGTTTTTAAATCCGATTTGACCATAGTTTATTCACAACGTGGGGTAATAAGACTTTTGGCAATATTATTACAGCAAATTACAATTCTATATGTATATAGCTTGATTTTAAAATTTTTAGACAGAACTTTTATATCGTTAAAAAAGCATGAATGTAGATTAGTAATATCAATATTTATAATATCTTTCTTTTCACTTGTGATGATGCATATTGTTTTCTATAATGTTGAATTTAACCGATATGTAACTGTGTTTGTTTTAGCATCAGAGATAGGTATAATATCACTCAATTATATATGTTTATATATGACTATTGCGCTAAGCAAGAGCAATAAAACCGCAGAAGTACTTCGGCTGAAAGAACTTCAATATGAGCATAATATTCAATATGCAGAAACGATACGCGTTCAGTATGATGATATGCGCAGCATGCGCCATGATATAAAGCAGCACTTTGCTGTTATACAGCGACTGCATCTGGATGGCGATTTCGATGAAGCAATCAGATATACAAATTCTTGTGTTGAGAGTATTTCCAAACCTGAAATATTTATAGATGTAGGCGATGTTTTCATAAACGCGCTGCTAAACTCCAAGTTAAGCATAGCCAAGTCTAAGGGAATTGATGTGATGTGCCGTGCGGGAAATGGTATCTTGGGAATTAACGCTTATGATTTGTGCAATCTTCTTGGTAATATTTTGGATAACGCAATAGAGGGTACACAAAAGGTGTCGAGAGGAATGTTTATTGAAGTGGTGATGGAAGCGGATGAATTTAAATTAAATATACGTGTTTCTAATTCCATTGAGAAGTCTGTTCTTGAAACAAATAAAAATTTGAGAACAAGCAAAGGAGAACAAGAACTTCACGGGTTGGGAATAAAAACGATTCGTTCTTTGGCGGAAAAATATAATGGAACGGCAGATTTTTATGAAGAGGGGTTAATCTTCTACTGCCATGTGATAATGTATAAATAATTTTGAAGGCACTGTAAAAAGCAGTGCCTTTTTAAACTTCACTAAAAATTGTCAAACTTCACAAACATATTGACAAGTTGATAATGGACAAGTATAATTGTGGTGAAAGGAGATATTGGCAATGATTGAAAAAATATCAACAAGGCTGCTTGACTTTGTTAGATCGCATGTAACGATAGATGCCGAGCTATCCGATGTATACAAGTACGGCATTGAAATATCAATATCTACTGCATTGAACATACTGCTTACCATGATAATAGCGTTTGCACTGGGTGATCCGCTGTGCGGTATTGTATTTTTGGGTTGTATGATATTGATCAGGTCATACTGCGGAGGTTACCATGCGGACAGCTATTTCAATTGCAACTGTATGATGATAATTCTGTTCTCTGCAGCTTATGGCATTGGAAGACTTATTCTTTATTTTAAGATAGCGGAGTTCCATATTATGTCCTCAATTTTGATGCTTGGCTTTATACCTATCTATGCTTTTTCTCCGGTTAAAAATGTACACAAGGAGCTTTCCAAGCAGAAAGCAAAAAAGTGCAGAATAATTTCTTTTGTTCTATATATTGCTATGAGTTTGATTGGATTATACCTGATACTGATCAACTCGCTGTATGGGTCATTAATAATCGTAACATTGATTGAAGTATCGGTTGCGGTTTTAGTTGAAATATTTCGTCAAAGGAGGAATAAAAATGAAGCTCAAGGAAACGGTAGCTAAAGTAATCGCAAAGACATCAATGTCTATGGCGAAGAAGGCTTGCGGCGCAGCATCGTGCTATTGCCTTTATCAGCCCAAAGAGCCGAAGGCACTCCAGAAAATGACCAAGTGATAATATCGTTAGGTCATTGGCAGGACAAGCCGGTATTCTTCAAAACTTCTACATAAATATCGGCTTGTTTTTGTTAAACCGCGTGAAAAATTGCTAAACTTAACAAGATATTGTCAAACTTCACAAAACACTTGACTTTTCTGTCAAGATATGGTAGTATCTTGTTAAACAGCCGGAGAGCTGAAATCAAAACACGAAAGGTTGAGTATTATGTTTGGCAAATTAAAACATCGGTTTGACGAGAAAGGCAAAAAAGCTGTTGCACTGTTGGCAACGGCGGCACTGCTCTGTAGTTTCACTGGATGTGCTGGTAATGAAGCGAGTAATGCTATTCCCGATAGTGTTACAAGCGCGTTGCAAAGCACGCCTGATGCAGAATCGAAAGATTCGGTAAGTTCGCAGGTCAACTCAGATAACACCAGTTCGTCTGATGCTCAAACCGAGCAAAACAGCGGTCAATCGGAATTCGATTTTGATGAAGCTGTCAAAAACATTACTCTGTTCGGACATAAAATATCGCTGCCTTGTATGTGGTCGGATTTCGGCGAGGATTTTTCATACGGAAGTAATTTCATTCCGGCAGACAATGATTTAGGATGCCCGTTATTGTACAACGGAAAAAATGTTGGCATGATTTTTTTCGGGAATTGTGATGCTAAATATGCGCATGAGATTGAAACCAAACCAGTAGTGTGCATTGTTGCTGGACATTATAATTATGGCTATCCTTACGATTCTGAGGAGTTGGATTGGCTGGATAGAGCAGGATACTATTCCGGTTTGTTGGAGCTCGACTTTTACAAATTTACAATGAAGTCTACCGAAGATGAGATTTTAGAAGTCCTTGGAACTCCGAATGACCGTTCAGAAGGATTTAATTGTCATTATCTTGTATATGATTATGACAGTGGATATCTTCTTTTTACCATAAACGATGATGCAGGAAGAAACGGACGGCTGCTTGAAATGCATGTCTGTGTTGAAGTCAATTAATATATGGGAGGTACAGTTATGGCTGACAATATTACTTATGATGAGGCGGAGGCCTTTGTAAAAAGCGTTGCTCAAACTTTTGTTGAGGGTAATATGGGTACGATATTAAACGAATTATCACCCCCATTATATGCTATCGTAAACAGTAAGTCATATTTCGATTCGTTGAAGAAAATAGCGGAGAGTGTTATGATATATGGCAGTGCGAGCGATGCAAAAAAGGCAACGGCACTTGCAACAGCAACGCAAGGCGTATTGAGTGCATTTGGCACTATATCCGGCATGGTTCCATCTACAGGGCCTGTATCAATGGTATTCTCAATAGGCGCAACCTGTCTGGAAGAAGGGCTGAGACTTGTAACCAATCGGGTCAATCAAATTGAGAAATTAAATCAAGAAATTGATGCCATCCTTAATGGCAAAGTTGAGCCCACAAAAACATGGGATGAGTGGGAAAAAGAGATGACTGATGCTGGCGCAGATAAGGCTGAAACCCAAAACCTTGTTAAATTTTTCAAGTTGTTTGAAAAAGCTTTGTCTAGTGAAGGTAGTGATGAGTATTTTAGCGAAATGCTTGACAAGCTTTCCGATCAAAATGATCTTTTTGACACCACTAAGATTGATAATTTCGTTAACGACTACGAAAATGAAAAAGACAACAGAGATTATTTTATGGTTCCACCAGATGATCCGATAACTGGTCCTGGTGGCGATTTCAATAATTCCGAAAACACCAAAGTTGATCCCTTGATCCTTGATTTAAACAAGGATGGTTTCGACATTGAAACAAAGAAGTTCGGTGCGCATTTTGACCTCAACTGCGACGGCTTTGCGGAGAAGATCAACTGGACACGTAAAGACGCTATCCTTGCGCTTGACAAAAATCACAATGGCTTAATCGACGATGGCAGTGAGGTATTCGGAGATTTCCACTTGCTTGCCGATGGTTCAAAAGCGAAGAACGGCTTTGAAGCCCTTGCGCAGTATGATACTAACGGCGACGGCGTGATTGACGAAAACGACGAGATATTCGATCAACTCAGATTATGGGTTGACGAAAATGGTGACGGGGTTTCGGATCAAGGCGAATTGAAGACCCTTAAGGATATGCATATCAAAGCCATTAACTTGGAC
>CAMWLH010000240.1 GCA_947175045.1 uncultured Clostridia bacterium
CTGCTACGATCTGAAACTCCATGAGGTGATTAAGGGAAGTCATTCGGCTGGAGAAAAAATTACATTTACTTCTCCGACCGACAATCGGACGCTTTCATGGCAGGGATATTTGAACTACCCCGACGAGCGCATGGAAATAGGTCGGGATTATCTGGTATTTTTAAAGTGCTGCGAAAATTCATTTACCGATACGGAGCACAATTATACCAATAAGGAATATTCGATATACATTGTTGATAACGATACTTTCACTCTTCCCGAAAACGCATTAACTCGTGTTGATCTCTCAACGGGATCGGATAATCCATTAGAGGGAACTACTTTGACCGAGTTAAGGACAATGGTAACGAGTGACGGCGCTCCCACACAAGGACATATGACAGACGAGCTTTATTCCGATCCCTTGAATTATATGACAGAGCTCACGGATACCTGCTGCTATCAGAGCGAAGCGGAGCTTATAAACACCTCGGACGATATTGTGGTGGGCAAGATCGTGAAATCGGAGGAATTTAACGGTGAGATCAGCTTTTTTTCCCGCGACAAATCGGAGGTACGCGGTCATATGCTTACCGTTACAATTACTGAAAATATTAAGGGAGCTCATAAAAAGGGACAGAATATAAAAATATTTGTCCGCAGCGACGAGGAAAAGGACAGTTTGCTTGGCGGCGAATACGTCAAAGGAACCGAAGCGTTGTTCTTTTTGAGCTGTATGGACGATTTGTCCTCGCCTCATTTAATGAACGGAGAGCTTCAGGCGTCGATCGTTCTGCGCGACGACGTTGTGTACAACAGAGCAAACTATACCGAAAGTGCTCAAAGTTATGGATTTATAGGACCATGGACAAGCAATTCATACAGGATCTTATTTTCGGATTGCTTTACTCTGGAGCAACTGATTGAAAAAATAAGGGCTCAGATCGTTGAACTGCCGAACCGAATAACATATGGTGAATATCTTACAGTCAGTCAATAATCGTTTTGCTCCGATCTGCTTGATTTACGACTTCCGAAGCGTTCGCTTCGCCCGCGCGGTAATTACTTTGTATTTCTAAAAAAATATCCTCCCGACATTTTAGCGGGAGGATAACTTTTAAATTAGCTCTATCAAAAAATCACTTTTTCTTGCTGCTGATTACAAGCGTCATGCCGGCGAGAGCTGCCACCGCCGCGGCGGAAGCCGCGATACCCTCGACGCCTGTGTCGGGATTGCCTTTTTGATCGGTTCCGACCACGGGAGCTGGATAGTCCGTTTCAGCGGGAGCGGCAGGCGCTGCGGGAGCCTGATCGGACAATGTAATACTTTCAAGCGTTACGCCGTGACCCATAAAAGCAACGCCCGCAGTCTTAACTGCCTCGACAAAATCAGAGGGTACGGTAAAGGTTACCGATGTGTCGCCGGGGTATACCGAGTAGGAGCTTCCGTCCTCGGAGGGAGTAAGCTCCGTGATACCCGAGATAAGCGGCCAGCCGCTGTCGTTCACCATAGGCTTGATTACCCAGTAGGAATGTCCCTCCATATCAGCCAGAGCGTCATCGGTAGAAAAGGTCAAGGTTACGTAGGGATTTTCGTCCAGCCCCGCAAATTCGGAGGAGGGAACCGTGATGCTCGCGCCCCACATAATGCCCATATCCTTGTTTAAATCATAGGCGGACGCACCCACGGTAAGGATCGCCGCCGCTGTGGCAGCCGTAATGATCCCGGAGAAAAAACGTTTGATTTTCATGATATCATTTCCTTTCACATTGTCGGTTCATGTACCGAACCGCTGATCTTGAATAAATAATACCATAAAAAAGACAATGTGATTATCAATTGTTTGTTAAAACTGTCAAATTTTTAATCACATTTATAATTCCTGCGAATTAGCTTTATCTCCCCAGCGCGTACGGAAAAATTTCTCTCTGTACTCCTTGGGGGTGATCTTAGTGTATTTTTTGAAAACATGAATGAAGTGGCTTTCCGAGCTGAAGCAAAGGTAATCCGATATCTCCAGACAGGAGTAGTCGGAGTATTTCAGCAGGCTCTCCGCCGCCTCCACACGCTTTTGCGAGATGTACTGAACTATGGTGACCCCCACCTCGCTGTGGAACAGCTTAGAGAGATAGGGCGCGCTGAGACCGCATTTATCCGCTATGTCCTTAAGCATTATCTTGCTGTGTAGATTGTTGTATATATAGTCAAGGCTGGTTATAACGGGCTTTGAGAAAAGCGCTTTTTTGGAGATGTTTTTCATGCGCTCGGTGTAGTCCCGCACAAGCTCGATGTGGATATCATTGATCTCCTCAGCGGTTCTGCACATATCAATGCGCCGAATATTCACATCGCTGAGATTATAGGCAGCTTCCATCTCCATTCCGCCCTCTATGCAGTACCGCGTTATAAAGGCTATTGTAATAATGAGGTGGTATTTCAGATTGCGTAGCTTATCCTCGCTGAGCTTACCGAAGCCCTCTGTTCCTATCGGCTTGAAAAGCCGCATAGCCTCATTGAGATTTCCCATTTTGACCGCCTGGTAAAATTCCATTTCCCGCTCATATGGCAGGTGAGTCATCATATATTCGCGGTTGAAAAATTCCGCGTGCGACAGCTCCTGATTTATATCCATAGACCTGATAACGCCCGATATGGGGCGCTGCTCCTTTTATTTAAAATTGAATTTTTCCGCGGTCCGCCCGCGAAAGCTCCAATGCGCTGTGTTTTCGCAGGCTCTCACGAAAGTTTCCCGCGCGGACGTTATACCGCTCTTTGTCGTCTTTGCTTTTGACTCCCGCTCATTACACAACTCTGACTATAAAATAAGCAGCGCCGTTTCCGGCGCTGCTGTCATATTCCTCTTACAGCGGCATAAACGCGATATCTCCATCCACGATAGTTGCGCGGCAGTGTGAATTTATATTGTTTACCTTGTGCGTGAACGCGTTTATTCTCAGCATAACGCCCGGGTAAATCGTGCTTTTTATCGAAACGAAAAGATTCTGGTTCAGCTCCAGAGCGACCTCTATCTCGCTTATGCGTGCTTTGCTGCGCTTTATTTCCTGCTGCAGCTGAAGCCTGTTGCGCACCGAGACCATTTTAAGCTGAGCGCGGTCTGGAGAGAGCTTGGCTTTTTTGGCATGCTCGTCAAGAGTCTTGATGATAAGCCCGAGCTGCTCGCATTTGTCTTCCATCTCCGCGACGCTTCGCATAAGAGATTCCTTTTCCTGCGACAGCACCGCGTTGTTTCCGAGGGTTATCTCGGTTTTCGCGTAGCTCTGCGAGCCTATGACCGTCGCCTCTATATTCTCCAGAGCGGTGTATTTTCCGCCCATCATAACGCCCTTGCCTGTGGCAATAATGCTCTTTCCCGCGAAAACCTCACCGCTGACAAAGGATACGCTGGTGACGTTGTTTTCGCAATTTATCCTGGAATTTTCGCAGAAGCCCAGCTTCACATTGCCCTTGCAGTTTATCAAAGAACTGTTCGCGCCTATCCTTACGGTTATATCACCGTCGGCGGTAAGCTCTGCGCCCGTTACCGAGCCGTTTACGGTTATATTCTTCTTGGAGGTAACCTTATACCCCTCAAACACGCTGCCGCGAATCGAAACGTTTCCTATAAAATCAATATTACCGCTGGATACGTCCACGTCGCCGTTGATGACCAAGTCCTCCTCAACGGTGAACTCGCCCTTGCTGAAACGCAGATTTCCGTCCAGAGCCGCGATAAGCTCCGTGCCGTCCTTTACCAGAGATGTGCCCTTGCCCGCCCTTACGTTGGCGGGAACGCCCTTTTTCTGCGCTACGGGCTTGCCCATTATGTCTGTACCGGGTATACCGTCGGTGTTGAGCGTGATGGTAGCTATGGTAGTTCCCTTGGTTATGTTATTGACAATGCCGAGATTCTTGAAATCGACGACCCCGTGTTCGTCCATAACGGGAGCCTTGGTATTGTCCATCTTGAACTTGTAATCCACCCTGCCGTCGTTTCCGTCTATCGGAGCAGTCCACCGCGCAACGCAGATGTTCTCGTCGTAGCGCTTGTTGTCTATCGCGCCGCGGATCTCGTCCTCCAGTATCCCATGGGAGATCAATTTGTCCTTTATCGCCGCCAGAGCTCTCTCATATGTCATATCCTGTCCGCCGTTTTCGGGCTTTGAGAATGACATGAAAGCCGTGGTACAGTTAGGCGCAACGGACACTTCCACTACGGAATGCACCACTGCCTTTCCATCAACAGAGTTTTCAGACATAATTATCCCCCTTTTCATAGGCTGTATTCAAGCGGCCGTCTCCGTTTTTACGGGACATACAGCCGCACGGTATAATTCTTCTTTACTTATATACATTATATCATAT
>CAMWLH010000241.1 GCA_947175045.1 uncultured Clostridia bacterium
CCGCCCCCTCGGGCAGCATACGGACGCGGGGGCTGCATGACGCTGACAGTAGCGGCTGTCGGACTTGCCGCGGCAATTGCCGCAGCACTTTGCAGCTGACAGAGTGTGTTAAGGCAATACCGCACAAAGATTGTGCGGTCAGTCTGTAGAAAAAGCCTATTGACAACGCAATGTCGGCGCATGAAATTTCAAAAAGTACACATTTGCCAAATGGCAAATGTGTACGGTTTCCGCAGTCGCGCAGAGCGAAACGTAGTGAAGCGGAGCGTGAGTGCGGAAATTTTGAAATTTTTTCAAATAATTAGCTTTAGGTCAACCTTTATATACAGTCTGACTGCACAAAGATTGCGCGATGTTGCCTTAAATGCGCACCTTTTTGTTAATGGCGAAAGCTGTGCATGGGGTGCGCATTTCAAGCAGCGAAGTAAGGCATGCTCTTGTTAGGATTAACCATATTGGTTAGGAGTGACGATTTATGGAAATAAAAGATTTTTTCAGCGAGGATAAAACCGCACAGTCTCACTGGGTCACCGAGATACAAAAAAGCGACTGGAGCGCGGCGGGATTTCTTGTTGAACTGCTGACAAAAGGGACTTTTCGCGAAACTCTCGGCGAGGGCGGATTATATCTGCTAACCGACGGCGCAAAGCTCATGTCATTTGTGACAATGACGCGGAAAGACTGCATTACCGACGGCGCTCTTTTCCCGTGGATAGGCTTTGTGTATACCTTTCCCGAATACCGCGGGAATCGCTGCTCGCAAAAGCTGATAGATAACTGCGCCGCGACAGCGCGGGAAAACGGATATCGTAAGCTGTGGATAGCCACCGACCATGTGGGTCTGTACGAAAAATACGGCTTCACCTATCTTGAAAACCGTATCGACTGCTGGGGCGAGGACAGCAGGGTTCTATACAGGGATTTGTGAAAGATACTGCCCAAAATGCGGCATTTTACGGAAAAGCCAAGAATAAGGAATGTCGGAATTACAAAGCATTGATTACCCATTAAAAGGGCGGTGATTTTGTGGGAGAAAACAATATTTTCTATCGGCTCGCGCCGTTTATTCAGGAATATATTTATCGCAACAAGTGGGAGGAGCTGCGCGGCATTCAGATAGCCGCCGCGGAGATTATTTTTGACACGGATCACAATCTGCTGCTGTCCTCGGGAACAGCCAGCGGAAAGACCGAGGCAGCGTTTCTCCCCGTGCTTACGCAGCTTTGGGAAAATCCCTCGGCGAGCGTCGGGGTGCTGTATCTCTCGCCGCTCAAGGCGCTTATCAACGACCAGTTTCTGCGGCTTGAGGAGCTGCTGGAGGAAGCGGATATCCCCGTTACCAAGTGGCACGGCGACGCTTCGCAATCGGCGAAAAAGCGCCTTGTGAAAAATCCGCGCGGCGTTATGCAGACCACTCCCGAAAGTCTGGAATCCCTTATGATACGCAACAGCAGCAGCGCCTATCGGTTGTTTTCCGACCTGCGGTTCGTGATAATCGACGAGGTACATTATTTTATGGACAACGACCGCGGATTGCAGCTGCTGTCGCTGCTGGAGCGGCTTTCAAGGCTTATAGGATTTCACCCGAGGAGAATAGGGCTCTCAGCCACTCTCGGTGACTGCTCCAACGCGGAAAAATGGCTCAGCATGAGTACCGGACGGCAGTGCGTTACTCCGCGCGCGGAGGAAAAGGGACGGCTTTTGCGGCTTTCGGTGAGATTTTTCCCGATAAAGCAGAAGATACCCAACAGCGACAGCAGAGTTCTGCTGCAAAACTACTACAACTATCTCTATGAAAGCACCCGCGGAAAGCGCTGCATACTGTTCTCAAACAGCAAGGGAGAGGTGGAGGAAAATATCGCTCACCTTAAGCAGATATCCGAAAAGGCTCACGGAAACGACTGCTATCTGGTGCACCACGCCAATATATCCCCCGCCCTGCGCGAATTTGCGGAGCAGCGCATGAAATCGGGAGAGCTTCCCGTATGCACGGGCGCAACGGTCACGCTGGAGCTGGGGATAGACCTTGGGCATCTGGAAAGGATAGTTCAGACAGGCTGTCCGCTCACGGTGTCGGGACTGGTTCAGCGGCTGGGACGAACGGGCAGGCGCGGCGGAGCGGCGGAAATGCGATTTGCTTTCCGTTGGGACATGAGTCTGCCCCCGAACGTATTCTATAAGGAAATCAACTGGGACTTTGTGATGTGCACCGCCATGATATTGCTGTACACGCGGGAGCGCTGGATAGAGCCTATGTATCTGCCGAAGCTCCCATACAGCCTGCTTTACCACCAGACCATGTCAATTATGGCGGCAAGCGGCGCGGTTCAGCCGAGGGAGCTTGCGCGGCAGGTGCTTACGCTTGGAGTTTTTGCCAATATATCCAAGGAGGACTACCTGCTGCTTTTGCGGCATTTACTGGAAAACGGTCACCTGGAGCGGGACGAGGAGGGCGCGCTTCTTATCGGCGAAAAGGGAGAGGCAACGGTCAACAACTACGAGTTTCTCGCGGTTTTCACTGTTCCGCAGGAGTATTCCGTGCGCTGCAACGCAGAGGAGATCGGCACGGTACAGACCCCGTTCCCTCCCCGTGCGCAATTCGCTCTGGCAGGTCAGGCATGGGAGGTCACGGAGCTTGACAAGACCGAAAAGCGGATATATGTCAAGCATATCAACGGTATTTCCGCCAATTCCTGGGAGGACACGGGAAACGAATACGTCCACACCAAGGTAATGAAAAAAATACTGGAGGTGCTGCAAAGCGACGAGCAGTACGGCTTTCTTGACGAAGCGGCACGGGCGCGGCTCAACGATATCCGCGTGATGTGCCGCATCGCGGCGGGGGGGCTTGGAACATATCAACCCGCCGCTCCCGAGAGCACTCCGAGGATCGCCCCGAATCTGCCCGCGGAGCAGCACGGCGAGCGGATAATACTCCCATTGACGGACACCACCTACGCGGTTTTCCCCTTTCTCGGCACAAGGGGCAGCATGGCGCTGATGTACGCACTGCGTCAGAGGGGATTCAAGGCGGAGGTATGGCTCTCCCGCTATATCCCTGTGTGTATCGAAGTGGCTTCCGATATGGGTATAGAGGAGCTGCGGGAGGCTCTGGACGATATAAAGCTCAACGGGGCGGATAAATACAGCTTTTCAATTCCCGACAACTGCGAGATATGCGGCAAATACAACGACTATATCCCGCGCGAGCTGCTTAAAAAGCAGTATATTGAGGATTATCTTGATACCGAGGATATGAAAAACTGCGAATAAAGCAAAAATAGACCGCATTGTTTCTGCAAATTGTCCAAAAATCAAAAAAATTTCACAAAATTTTTGTAAACCCCTTTATTTATATTCAAAAATATGTTATAATAAATTAAATATTATGAATTAAGGTGGTCAGTGGTAAAATGGCATTCTGTGATTTAAAACCCGTGCGTGTTTACGACGACAGCGCGGGAGTTACATATTACATCGGCGACGTGTTCGCGGTGTATGCTTTCGGCGCGGAGCGCCCCGTCGTTTACAGCTGGGACATGATAGAGTCCGTTTCGGTCACACGAAGGGAATTTACCTTTAAAACCGACAAAAGGAAGTATTCCTTTGACAGAAAACACTTAAAAGAAGAAGACTATTTTCGCGCGGTCGGCATTATCGAGTGTGAGTGGAAAAGCTATGAGTTTGCCTACGAGCACGAGAAGAGAATGTTCCCGCTGAAATCCACCTATGTGGACGTTATCCCGGGAAAGGACGCTTACCTCGGCTCGGGGCAGGTGGACGAGGGCGACTGCGTAGCCGCGTTCGTTTTAATGATGAATCTGCGGCTGGTGAAGGTGCTCTGGCTTGTGGCGATACTGATAATGCTGGTGACTTTCGGCGCGCTTCATTTCTTTATAGGAATAACCCGCGACAATCTGCTGTACTTCATACCTATTTCCATAGCGAGCGGCGGTATCGTTTCGCTGGTGGTGTACCTCATCTGCCACGCGGTCGCAAGAGGAAAATACCGCTCCATAGCAGATGTTGACCCCGCCTCGGAGGCTCAGATATCCTTTGTGGTATGCAAGTTCGGCTTTGCCGCTTGCGAGAGCTGCATTTACGAGGGGCACGACCTTATCCCCTGGAACATGGTGGATTATTATGTCGAAACCGATAAAATGTTTATTTTCTATAAAGACAACGCGGCATATACCTATATTCCGAAAAAAGCCTTCGATAAAAAATATCACAGCGGAATATCGGATATGATTGCGATAATGCTGGAGCAGAAGTAAGGGGGAACGGGCAGTGAGTGTTGAGATAAAATGCGATAATATAAGCG
>CAMWLH010000242.1 GCA_947175045.1 uncultured Clostridia bacterium
GGATATGAGCGGGCTTTCGAGAGCCCTGCTGGCATTCTCCGATTCGCTGATCAACCAGTGGTATGTCTACATTATTGTTATTGTCGGAATAGTTGTTTTCTTTTTCTTTATCTTAAGAACTCCCTCCACAAGATTGAAATTTGATGAAATGACTTTGAAAATGCCAAAGGTAGGTAAGCTGGTCGCTACCATTTACACGGGCAGCTTCGCGAGGAATATGGCGAACCTTTACGGCGCGGGTCTGCAGATGGTCGACTGTATCGAGAAATCCGTGGCGGTTATCGGCAATTCCTACATAAAAAAGTGCTTTAAGGAAGTTGTGGACGACATCAAGCTCGGTGAGAGCATGTCAAAATCCATTGAGAAAACGGGAATATTTGAGGGTATGTTCACCTCGATCATATACGTCGGCGAGGAATCTGGTACGCTGGATACGATCCTGAACAAAGCGGCGGATTACTACGACGACGAAGCGGACAGCGCGATCTCCAAGCTGGTCGGACTGATGGAGCCGCTGATGATAATCATCATGGGTATCGCTATCGGTCTGTTCCTTGCGGGAATGTTCCCGATGCTCTACGGCAGCATGACAGATATTACCTGATCGTGATCGGGTGCGTCACAGCCGCAGATGAAACAAAAATTATTTATGAGGTGAAGATATGCTTTCAATTGATATTACCGACAGACAAATAAAGCTGGTCAGAGGCGTTCACAGCGGTAACAAGATCAGAGTGCAGGACGCCGATCTGCGCGAGCTCAGCCTCGGTATGGTCTCCAACGGATACATAACCGACGTTCCCATGGTCGCCGCCGAGATCAACGATATAATCAAGACCAAGGACATCAAGGAGAAGGACGCGATCGTGTCCATAACCTCCAGTTCCATAGTTTATAAGGAAATGCTGCTCGCCAAGCCCAAGAACATGAAGAATCCCGCCATTATCGAGGCGATGATCCAGGCGAACATGAACGTTTCCCGCGAGTATAACATTTCGTTTACCATTGCGGGCGAGACCGAGGACGAGGAAAAGAACAAAATGCTCAAGGTCATCGCCACAGCCTGCCCGCAGAGACTGGTTGACGGCTATGTAAGACTGTTCTCGCATATCGGTCTTTCCCTTAAGGCGGTAAATATTTCCAACAACTCCGTTACCCGCCTTATCGTAAACACCCCGAAAATGGCCGACAGAATGCCGCTTCTGCTTATGCAGATAGACAAGAACTTCCTCAACATGAACCTGTATGAGGATAATCAGATAGTATTCTCGCGTTATTTCCCAATCGACCCGGGCGATTATGACAACGCGCCCGACTATGTTACCCGCGCGGTATCGGATAACCTGTTCAGAATGATCCAGTTTATCAAGAGCCGCAAGGGCGCAAAGCCGCTGAAGGAGATAATGTTCTACGGCGAGATAGAGAACTTTATCGAGCTGTCCAACGCGATATCCTCGCACAATATTCCCACCAATGTGCTGTCGAACCCCTCCACGGTTCTTTCCATGGCGGAGATAGACTTTACAAAGTATGCCAACGCGATAGGCGCTATTTACAGGCGCAACAAGGAGCTGGAGCATATCAACCTGCTCGAGGCAACATCGGCAAAGGAGTCCAAGGGTATCAACGGCTTCCTTATGATGCTCGGCGGAGGCGTTCTCGGCTCGGTTCTGATAGTTGCGGGCATCTGCATTGGTCTGGAGGTAATCAATAACGGGCTTAAGTCGGATATAGACAGGGTGCAGGCCCAGATAGACGACCCCGTGCTTGTAAATGACAACAGGATAGTCGATCTCAGAACGTCGATGCTGCAGGGCTTTGAGAGCTACAACGCCAGCATGGAGCAGACCTCGCTGCTGTTCAACTATCAGCCGAAGGTACAGAGCTATGTGGTGGAGAAATTCAGAGAGCCTATCGACAATGACGACAAGATCATAAGCGACGATCAGCGGCTCGACGTGGTGAGCTACTCTATAAACGGCTCCAGCGTAAACGTCAGCTTCAGAGGTCTGTGCAACGGAGACCCTTCCGCGATACCGTCGGCTTATGTTGAGTATCTGACGGAAAAAGTTACCAACAAATACGGCGATCCCTATTTTGCAAATATCTCCTATTCGGGATTCACAAAGGATAATTCCAGCAATGAGGTTATCTACGCGATACTGAATGATAACGGCGATACAGACCTTGACACGGTATTCTCTTTCAACGTTTCCATGAACCTTAACATGGGCAGCGACGAGGAGAACGCGACAATAAATCTTGAGCCAGAGGAAGAGGAGGCAGAAGTAAATGAAGCTGAGTAAACAGGAACGGATAGGCGCGTTTGTAATCGCGATCATAGTTATATTGGCGCTGGGCATATTTCTCTTTATAAAGCCCAGGTTTGAAGCGATCCAGAGCACCACTGCGACCCTTGAATCCAAACAGCAGGAATTGGTTGCGGCGGTCGAGAAGCAGAACACAAAGGACCCGCTGAGAGATCAGGTTCTTGCAGCGTACAGACAGGGCGAAACTCTGGCGGATATGTTCTTCCCCGAGCTTTGCAACTACGATGCCGAAGCGGAGTTCAGAGCTTTTCTGGAGCAGTGCGAGGCTAATGTTCTTGTGGAGTCGCTTTCGGTAAGCTCTCCCGGAACTTCCACGCTGACCGCAGCATTTTACAGCGAATCCGAGGTCACATATGATCTTAAATCCTATGTAACGCAGGGTCTTGAACCCTCTGATGAGGAGCTCGCGGCGGCGAATCGTCAGTTTATTCTGAGTGAGGCGCTGGGCTCGGGTCAGACGGTAGGCTCTACCACTATCAGCTTTACCGTTAACGCTATCGATCAGGAGGAGCTTCTTAAGTTCTGCGACGAGGTCAACTCCTACGTCAAGGACGAACACGGAACTCCCACCAGAAAGGCATTGATGATTGGCGGCATTTCGATGGATTTCGCTGATATTCAGGCGGAGTACGACGAGATAATCGAGGAGATACAGGAGCGTGCCGCTTCGGATGCGACCACCGCGCTTTACAGAAACGCGGGTCTGCCTGTTCCCGCGGCGCAGCCTAATACTACCACTCCCAACACCGAGAATCCTACCGATCCCAACGCGTCCAATGCGCAGGAGCAGGAGGTACTGGTTCTGGAGGATAATATTTACAGTTTGTCGACCAGCATAACTTTCTACAGCGTTGAGCATATGCAGGACCCCACCGAGCAGCTCGACCAGCAGGATAACACGGTAATTCTTTAAAGATCATGCGGCGGGAAAGCTGCGGCAAGTACCGCCGGCCATGACTAAGCGGGCAAGTGAGCAGTCCGTGCGTAACGCGGGCTGATATATGAACAGGAGGCAAATATGAAACACACATTGAGGAAGTACCTCAGCAGCCGCGGAAGCGCGCTGTTTATGGTACTCAGTACAATGACTGCGCTTCTGATTGTTGTTATGGCGATGTACTTCTCCGTAGTTTCATCGCGTTCTGTACAATATGCGGTTTTTAATCAGGAGCAGTCCTACCAATCCTCTATATCTGTTGCTGACGCGGTTATCGCGGGACTTAACGACGGCAAGCTCGATAAGCTTTCGGGCGAATTCTTTAAATTGAATGTGGGGGAGACCAAGTCCACCAACGGAAACGGCTTCGCAAGCCTTACCGGGGGAACGGGAAAAGAGGACGATCCCAAGATCGGCGCTTATGACGTTACGGTAACAAGGCTTAACGATGAGGGCGATTTCTATGTATATGACTTTGTGGTTACGGCGATGGTAAACGGCGTGACTGAGACCACTCATACCCTTGTAAGACTTTCCGCGGCTAAGCCTACACCCCCTCCCGCAGGTAAGACCTTTACCGCTACGGGGTATCTTCCCAATGAGAACTGGCTCGGACTGGGCTATTACTATGACGAGGTTCATATTGACTCGGAATATGTCGTTATGGGAATGAACACAACAAGCGTTCCTTATATATATGGCGATCTGACTTGTGCCGGCTCTGTTGAGATGAACAACATAGGCGCTTCAGCCTCTTCATCTGACGCGCAGAATAGCAGGGTCTGGGCTATCGGCGGAAATCTGAAAATGATGGATAATATTTCATCAAGTTTCAATCACTTCAATCTGAACGGAACCTCAACAGAGCATGGGCTGCTGATTGTTGGCGGAGATTTGAATATTGATCGCGGCAACGCTGATGGTGGTGCTGCCCGCACACTTTCAATTCCTGCGAATACGGATGTGTATGTTGTAGGCGACGTT
>CAMWLH010000243.1 GCA_947175045.1 uncultured Clostridia bacterium
ATGCTAGGTTTCGCTTATGCCGCCCGTCGATCACCCCCCGGGTCGGCGGGCGCATATACTGACACTTTATCCGAGGAACGAATACCGCAAGCAGGGCATAGCGGGGCAGCTGCTGAATGTGCTGCTTGATGATGCCCGCGAGCGCGAAGTAACCTATGTTGACCTTGACGCTACGGATATGGGCAAGCCGTTTTACGAAACTTTGGGTTTTTCGCCGTCGGAGGAATATATGGGGCTCAATCTGCTTAAGTAGGCAAGAGGATAGATCGGATTGGAAAACTGCCCCTTTATCCCGCAGCCGCATAATTCCCGGGCGTAAAAGCAGCGTCCGCAGAGATCAACTTTTATCCCACGCAGGAGAATTTTTTGCGAGAGCCCGACGCGGCGTAACGCAGCCAAGTTTTGCGCAATAGTCGCATAACTACTTATGGTATTTTGTGGCATTTTGCGCAAAACCTCGCGGAGTAAGCCGCGGCGGGCGGGTCGCAAAAAATTCTTTTAAATAAGGAGAATTTATGGACACTGATAATTCACGAAGTACAAACGAACAGAAGAATGAGGCGCCTGAACGGCACCCCGTGCTGCGGGTGCTGCTGGCGCCGCTTTCCGCGCTGAACCGCGGGCTCACGGCGCTGCTGAGAAAGGCGCTGGGAAACAGCTACACGGTTATCACCGAGGATCAGCTTCTCGGCATGGTGGACGCGCTCGCGAAAGCTCCCGATGACGACACCATAGAGGAGGACTCCGCGCAGATGATAAACAATATCTTTGCGTTCGGAAGCCTAAACGCGGGGGACGTGATGACCCACAGGACGTCTATCGTGGGTGTGGAGCTTAATTCAACGGCGCTGGACGACCTGATCTATCTGGCGCTGGATATGGGTTTTTCAAGGATACCCGTTTATGAGGAGAGCATAGATAAAATCGTCGGAATAATCATTGTAAAGGATCTGCTTTGCCTCATAGGCAGGGAGGATCTCTCCGACTTTAGGCTGAAGGATTTTTTAAGGGACGTTACCTTTGTGCCCGAGGCTTGCCCCTGCCCCGACACGTTCAGATCGCTCACCGCAATGAAAAGCGGAATGGCGGTGGTGGTGGACGAGTACGGCGGGACTGCGGGCATAGTTACGCTGGAGGATATTATCGAGGCGGTAATGGGCAATATCCAGGACGAGTACGACTCGGAGCGCAGCGAGATAACCGATATCGGCGGCGGTCAGTATGAGGTCATAGGCGAGGCAGACCCCGAGGAGGTTCTGGGGCTGTTCGGGGTCGAGCTCCCCGAGGAGCACGAATACGAAACGGTAGCGGGACTTGTCACGGATAAGCTGGGGTATATCCCCGAGGGCGACGAGATAATGCCGCCGACGGTGGACTACGAGGGAGTTCGTCTGGTGGTGTTGCAGGTTGAGGACAGAATGATAACAAGGCTTCGGGCGATGAGGACTCCCGAGGAGACCGAAGCGGAAAGCGGGGACGAGGAATGAGAATAAACAAGAAAAAGCTGGCGACGGATGTAATAACGCTGCTTAAGGAGGAATACCCCGCGGTGAAGTGCGCGCTCACCTACGAAAAGCCGCACGAGCTTCTTATCGCGACAAGGCTCTCCGCGCAGTGCACGGATAAGCGGGTAAATATGGTCACGCCCGCGCTGTTTGAAAGATTTCCCACGATAGAAGCCTTCGCGGAGGCGGAGGTCTCCGAGGTGGAAAAATACATACAGTCCTGCGGTCTGTTCAAGACCAAGGCGCGGGACATCGTGGCAATGTGCGTTATGCTGAGGGATAACTACGGCAGTATCGTTCCCGACAAGATCGAGGAGCTTACTAAGCTCCCCGGGGTTGGCAGAAAGACCGCAAATCTTATCGTGGGCGATCTTTACGGCAAGCCCGCCATGGTGTGTGATACTCACGTTATACGTATAACCAACCTGCTCGGACTGTCGGATACAAAGGACGCGGCTAAGGTGGAAAAGCAGCTCCGCGCCTGCGTTCCCGCGGAGGAGGGGCTGATGCTGTGCCACAGGCTGGTGTGGCACGGGCGTGCGGTCTGCGTGGCGAGAAGCCCTAAGTGCGGGGCTTGCGTACTTGCGAATGTGTGCAGATCCGGAATCAAGAGTTCAGAAGCAAGAGGCAGGATTTGAGCGGTATAAAGCCTATACAGTTAAGCAACGTAAAAGCAGCGTAAAGCCCACGCAGAAAGCAACACCCAAAAAGAGCGACATTCCGCCCGCGCAGGAGAATTTTCTGCGGGAGCCTGACGCGGCGCAGCGTAGCGTAAGCGAAGTGAGCCGTGGCGGGCGGGTCGCAGAAAATTCTTTTAGATAAGGAGATTTTACTATGCAGTATGGTCCCGACCCCAACGCGATACACCCCAACGAAAATATAAAAAGCCTGTGCTACATCAAAAATGTTATCACCCGCCCGACCATAATCGTGGGCGAGTACACCTACTATGACGACCCGAACGGCGCGGAGCGCTTCGAGGAGCACGTTACCCATCACTACGAATTTAACGGCGACAGGCTTATAATAGGTAAATTCTGCGCCATAGCCGCGGGGATAGAATTTATAATGAACGGCGCGAATCACCGTATGAACAGCGTTACCACCTATCCGTTCAATATAATGGGTCACGGGTGGGAGTGCTCCACCCCCGCGCTGTCCGACCTTCCGCTTAAGGGAGATACCGTGGTGGGAAACGACGTGTGGATAGGGCAGAACGTCACGGTGCTCCCCGGGGTGCATATCGGCGACGGAACGATAATCGGCGCTAACTCCGTTGTCGCAAAGGATATTCCCGCCTATCATATAGCCGCGGGCAATCCCTGCAAAATTATCCGCAAGCGCTTTGACGACGAGCTTATAGACTACCTGCTGGAGCTGAAATGGTGGGATTGGGACGCGGAAAAGATATTCCGCAATCTCGAAGCGCTTTGCAGCGGAGATATGAGCAAGATAAAGAATATAAAGTAGGAGCGCAGATGCTTAAAACCGAAAAACTTACTTTTTATTACCCAAAAGAAATTACCCCCGCGCTGGCGGGGGCAGACCTCTTTTTGCCCGAGGGCGGGTTTACGACACTGTGCGGAGCGTCGGGCTGCGGAAAAAGCACTTTGCTGAGAATGCTCAAGCCCTGCCTGCGTCCCCACGGCAAAATGTCGGGGAAGATTTTCTTTGATGGGGAGCCGCCGGACGCTCTCTCACCGCGAAAGGCGGCGGAGTATATCGGCTACGTTTCCCAGAACCCCGAAGCGCAGACGGTCACCGACAAGGTATGGCACGAAGCCGCGTTCGGCTTGGAGAGCATAGGTTTTGAGGGCGGGGAGATACGCCGCCGCGTTGCGGAATGCGCGGAATATTTCGGTTTGAGCGGTATTTTCGAGCGGGACACCGCCACCCTTTCGGGCGGAGAAAAGCAGCTGCTGGCGCTCACCGCCGCTGCGGCGCTCCACCCGAAGCTGCTGCTGCTCGACGAACCGACAGCACAGCTCGACCCCATAGCCGCACAGAGCTTCATTGATACTATAAGGCGGCTCAACCGCGATTTCGGCATAGCCGTGCTGATAGCGGAGCACCGCCTTGAGGAGCTGCTGCCCATCTCCGACAACGTGATAGTTATGGACAGGGGGAGTATCGCAGCCGACTGCGAACCAAGAGCCCTCGCGGAGCTGCTTCCCGCCGACCACCCCATTCGCGGAGCTCTGCCCGCCGCCGCGAGGATCTACGCGCTTTCGGGAGCACGGGAAAATCCCCCGCCGCTTACCGTCCGCGAGGGCAGAAACAGCCCCGCGGTGCGCCGCTTCCTTAAAGAAAATCCTCCCCCCAAAAAGCCGACAAAAGCAGGCGGCAAGCCCGTTTTAATTTTAAAAGAGCTTTGGGTAAGCTACGGCAGGCGACTGCCCGACGCGCTGAAATGCGCTTCACTGACGCTGTGCGAGGGGGAGATCTACGCACTTCTCGGCGGCAACGGCAGCGGTAAGACTACCTTGCTGAAAGCCGCGGCGGGAATGATAAAGCCTCTGGGCGGCAAAATAAAGCTGAACGCGAAAAATCCCGCCTATCTCCCGCAGAACCCCTGCGCGATACTCGGGCAGGACAGCGCGCTCGGGGAGCTCACCGCGCGGAGGATACCCGAAAAGGAAGCGGCGGAGATACTGTCGCGCTTCGGCATATCGGCGGGGCTGCTCTCCCGCGACCCGCTCGATCTCTCGGGGGGAGAGCGGCAGCGGCTCGCGCTGGCTGCG
>CAMWLH010000244.1 GCA_947175045.1 uncultured Clostridia bacterium
CAGCTTGTAGAAAAAGTTACAGCAACGCAATGTTGACGCATGGAATTTCAAAAAGGTCGAGTTTGCGAACGCAAACGAAGATCGGTTCCCACAATCGCTCGCAGGGAACGAGCAAAGCGAGTGACCGAGAGCGATTGCGGGAATTTTGAAATTCTTTTAAATCATTTGCCCCTCGTCAACATTTCTAAAAGCATAATAGCTTAGCAGCTTAGATCAACACTTTATATACAGTCTGAGGGGGGAGCTTTCAGCTCCCCCCTAAAGACCCACCTCATAAATAACCGCGTCATCATCACCGTAATAATTTTTCCGCAGGGCTATTTTCCGATAGCCCTGCTTTTCGTACAGAGCGATAGCGGGATCGTTGCGGCTTCTCACCTCGAGGAAGCACTTCGCCGCGCCGCGGCTCCGCATTTTCCCGTGAAGCTCCCCCAGCAGACTTTCCGCGATGCGCATACGCCGAAAGTCGGGGAGCACGGCTATCCTGAAAAGCTCCCCCTCGTCCGCGGCGACCCTGCCCACGGCATATCCCGCGACGGTATCCCCGCGACGCTCCACGGCGAGCACCGTAAGCGGATTACCCAGCGTTTCCGCCAGCATTTCCTCTGTCCAGCCTTCCGTGAAGCAAATCTGCTCCAGCTCTGAAAGGGCGCTGCATAGATCGTCCATAATTACACCTTCTGCTTTTAAGATATGTTGACAAAAGAGTAATGATTTAGCGTTGCTTTATATCAGTGCGCGTCAAGCCATGTCTTGCCCGCCTTAGCCTCCGCGATAAGGGGCACGGCAAGCGATACGGCGCTCTCCATTTCCTCCTTGAGAGCGGCACAAGCCCTGTCCGCGAGCTCCTCGGGAACCTCCACGATAAGCTCGTCGTGAACCTGAAGGATCAGCCGCGCCTCGGGGAGCTCTTTCTTAAGCCGCCGATAAACCCGCACCATAGCGAGCTTTATGATATCCGCCGCCGTCCCTTGAATTGGCGTATTCATGGCGATACGCTTACCGAGCGCCTTAACGGTCTTGTTCGCGGCAAGTATCTCGGGAATAAACCGCCGCCTGCCGAACAGTGTTACGGCGTATCCGTCCTGCTCCGCGCTTTTTGTAACGGAATCCATATAGTTCTTTACACCCGAAAAATGATTCAGATAGTCATCGATATACTTTTTCGCCTCGGGCAGGCTCGCGCCGATATCCTTAGCGAGCGAGAACGCGCCTATCCCGTACACTATCCCGAAATTTACCGCCTTAGCCCTGCGGCGCATATCGTTATCGACCCACTCAGGCGGCATTCCGAACACCTTTGAGGCGGTCTCGGTGTGAATATCGCGGTTCTCCTTAAAGGTATCTATCATAACCTTGTCCTCCGCGAGAGAAGCGAGCACGCGCAGCTCTATCTGTGAGTAGTCCGCGTCCACCAGCAGCTTGCCCTCTCCCGCCCTGAAAAATCCGCGGAAGCTCCGCCCCAGCTCGGTGCGGACGGGGATATTCTGAATATTCGGCTCTGCCGAGGAAATACGCCCCGTGCGTGTTTCGGTCTGCTTAAAGGTGGTGTGCATTCTGCCGTCGGGGGAAGCGCAGCCCTCCAGTCCCTTGACATAGGTATTGTAGAGCTTTGTGAGCTTTCGGTAGTCCAGTATCGCGGATGCTATCGGGTGCTTGTCCGCGAGCCCCTCCAGGGTCTCCGCGTCGGTAGCGTAGCCCGTCTTGCGCTTTTTGCCCGCGGGGAGCCCCAGCTCCTCAAAAAGCACCGTCCCGAGCTGCTTCGGGCTGCCGATATTGAACTCGTGTCCCGCCATCAAGAAGATGTTTTTTTCAACTTGATCTATCTGCGGCAGCAGCCCCTCTCCGAACTCGTGCAGCGCCTTAACGTCCAGCCCTATTCCCTCTATCTCCATTGACGCGAGTACCTCCGCGAGCGGCAGCTCTATCTCCCGCAGCACCTTAAGCATACCCTGCTCGCAGATCTTCCCGAATAGGATCTCGTTAAGTTCCGCGAGCGCCGCCGCGGGAGGCTCGGCGTTCACCCCGTACTCCGCGCAGAGCCGCTCAACGGAGTAATCGTTCGCGTTCACATTTAGCAGATACGCGGCGAGGGTAGCGTCAAATGTAACATTATTGAGGGCTATCCCGTCTTTTATGCACCGCGAATACAGCGCCTTAGCGTTGTCGGTGTGCTTTGGCTCTTTACTTTCAAGCAGCGCCTTAAGGTCCCCCTCAACAGCGGATTCACCGCGGAAGACCTCAATATTATCGCCCCTTGTCATTACCGTAAGAGCCTCTCCGTCGTACTCCGCTTTATCGGGGGTAATTTTAGAGGCGCTCTCCGCCTTTGCGGGAGTGCTCTGCGGCATATTTACGGGAGCCTTGGGAGCAGTCCCGTCCAGACCCAGCTTTTTCATTACCCCGAACATCTCCATCTCGGCAAGGATACCCGCCGCGAGCGCCCTGTCGCCCTCGCCTATCCTGTAATCCTCCATATCCTCCGAAACGGGGGCGTGCAGCTCTATCTCGCCCAGCCTGCGGGACAGCTCCGCGCTGTCTTTGCCGTTTATCAGCTTGTTTCGCACCGAGTTGGTGACCTCGATGCCGTCAATATGCTCATAGATATACTGCACCGTGTGGTACTTCCGAATAAGTCCCAGCGCGGTCTTTTCGCCCACTCCCGGCACACCGGGGATATTGTCCGACTGGTCGCCCATCAGCGCCTTTACCTCCAGCATTTCGCTCGGGGAAACGCCGTAGACCTCCTTTATCTTCGCGGGAGTATAGTGAACGTCCTCCTTATTTCCCGCCAGGCGCACCGTGACTCTCTCGCCGACGAGCTGAAAGCTGTCGCGGTCGCCCGTCATGATAACGCACTCGCCGCCGCCCTCCGCCGCTGCGCGCGACAAAGTCCCGATAATATCGTCCGCCTCGTAGCCCTCTTTTTCCACGATGACCACGCCCAGAGCCCTTAGCAGCTCCTTTATCACGGGCATCTGCTGCGCCAGCTCTTCAGGCATTCCGTGGTGGGTAGCCTTATACCCCTCATACATCCTGTGCCGGAACGTAGGCGCTTTCAGATCGAACGCCACCCCAACGCGGTCGGGCTGTTCCTCCTTGAGCAGCTTCATATAAATATTCATAAACCCCGTGAGCGCGTTGGTAAACGCCCCCTTCTTATTCGACAGCATACGTATCCCATAAAAAGCGCGGTTCATTATACTGTTCCCATCGATCAAAAGCAGCCTCATTTTAACTCCTTATTTTAAAAAAATTTTTCGCACCGCAAGAACGTTGCTTTGCAACGTTCTTGCTAGCCTGCGCGTTAAAGCTCCACTTCGCTTCGCTTTGTTACGCTTTCCCGCGCGCTTGCGAAAAATTTTGCTGCGTGGGCTTTACGCTGCGCTATGCCAGTGACCCTTTGCTGCGCGGGCGAAATATTGATCTTGCCAAATGATTAAAAAAAATTTTTCGCACCGCAAGAACGTTGCTTTGCAACGTTCTTGCTAGCCTGCGCGTTAAAGCTCCACTTCGCTTCGCTTTGTTACGCTTTCCCGCGCGCTTGCGAAAAATTTTGCTGCGTGGGCTTTACGCTGCGCTATGTTAGTGACCCTTTGCTGCGCGGGCGAAATGTTGATCTTGCCAAATGATTTTAAAAATTTTTCGCACCGCGCCGAACAAGTCGGCGCTAGCCCGCTGTAAAAGCTCCGCGGAGCCCTCCTTATCATTAGGCAGAATGATCCTGCGGCAGGGAGCGCTCACCGCTTCCACGACTGCCCGTGCCGGATTATCGCTGCCGTCAAAACCCGCAAACAGTACCATTTTCCTCCTATCTTACCCGTCAATCGAAAAGTCCACGGACACGTCCGCTATCTCCATCACAGCGGGAAGAACCGCCGACGGAGCGGCATTCTCAGCATTTCCCGCGCCGCCCTCGGCGGGAGCAGTCTCCGCGCTTAGATCGCCGCCCTCTGCCTCCTTATCCGCCTCGGCGGGCTGTGCAATGACATCGGGCGAAACAGCCTTTTCCGCCGCTGTGCTTTCGTCGTTTTCCGTATCGTCCCCGATTTTCTCCCGCGGAGTTTTATCGTCATTCACAGCGGCTTCCGCCTGCCCGTTCTCCGAATCCGCTTTAGTGCTCTCCTTAACCTTTTCGGCAGACTTCGCGGGCTTGATATCGGGTATCTTGCCGAGGATATCCGACAGCCTCTCTGCCAGCGTCTCCATTTCCGATTTAGGGGGAGGGGGCGGCGCGGGCG
>CAMWLH010000245.1 GCA_947175045.1 uncultured Clostridia bacterium
CTATGAGCGCCGCGCTTGAAAACGTCTGCACTGCCATCTCGGAGTGGATAGAAACAGCTCGCGGGCTGGGCAGAGAGATTCCCGAACCTAAGGGTCGGCTTGCGTATGCTTGATAAAAAGTCGCTTTCTGTAAGGAGAGCGGCTTTTTTATCTCCGACCAATAAAAAAATTCACAAAAAATACTTTACACAAGCCCCGATTCGTGATATAATATATAATGTATGATTTTATTTTTTACGGAGGAACAAAAATGGGAATGACAATGACTCAGAAAATTCTCGCTAAGCACGCGGGATTGGAGAGCGTTACCGAGGGACAGCTTATTAAGGCAAAGCTGGATATGGTTCTCGGAAACGACATCACCAGCCCCGTTGCCATCAACGAGTTCAACAAAAACGGTTTTGAAAAGGTTTTTGACAAAAGCAAGATTTCCCTTGTAATGGATCACTTCACCCCCAACAAGGACATAAAGGCGGCTATTCAGTGCCAGCAGTGCCGCGGCTTCGCGGAAAAATACGATATCGACAACTTCTACGACGTGGGCAATGTTGGCATAGAGCACGCACTTCTCCCCGAAAAGGGTCTGGTAGTGCCGAGCGACTGCGTTATCGGTGCGGACAGCCACACCTGTACATACGGCGCGCTCGGAGCGTTCTCAACCGGCGTAGGCTCAACCGATATGGCGGCTGGAATGGCTACGGGAGAAGCGTGGTTCAAAGTTCCCGGCGCGATAAAATTCAACCTTACGGGCAAGCTCAATAAGTGGGTGAGCGGTAAGGACGTTATACTTCACATTATAGGAATGATAGGCGTTGACGGCGCTTTGTATCAGTCGATGGAGTTCTCGGGAGAGGGGCTGAAAAACCTTTCCATGGACGACAGACTGTGCATGGCTAATATGGCTATCGAGGCGGGCGCAAAGAATGGCATTTTCGAGGTAGACGAGGTAACTCTCGATTATGTAAAGGGAAGGACAGACCGCACCTTTGAGACCTTCAAGGCAGACCCCGACGCGCACTATAACCGCGTGATAGATATCAATTTGTCGGAGATCCGTCCGACGGTATCTTTCCCGCACCTCCCCGAAAACACAAAGACCATCGACGAGGTGGGGGAGATCAAGATAGATCAAGTTGTCATAGGCTCCTGCACCAACGGGCGGTACAGCGATCTTGAAACTGCCGCCGCGGTGGTAAAGGGCAAAAAGGTCGCAAAGGGAGTACGCGCAATAGTTATCCCCGCTACCCAGCAGATTTATCTTGACGCTTTGAGAAACGGTCTGCTGGAGATTTTCGTAGAGGCGGGCATGGGGGTCTCCGCGCCTACCTGCGGACCCTGCCTGGGCGGTCATATGGGAATACTCGCGCCGCATGAGCGGGCTGTATCCACCACAAACCGCAACTTTGTCGGCAGAATGGGCGACGTTACCTCCGAGGTATATCTCGCAAGCCCCGCGATTGCTGCCGCGAGCGCGCTGACGGGTTATATTTCCGACGTTAAAGAATAAGGGGGACAAAGAAATGAAGGCACATGGAACAGTACATAAATACGGAGACAACGTGGATACGGACGTAATAATCCCCGCGCGTTACCTCAACACCTCCGACCACAAGGAGCTTGCCTCCCACTGCATGGAGGATATCGACAAGGATTTCGTCGGCAGGGTAAAGCAGGGCGATATCATGGTAGCCAATATGAATTTCGGCTGCGGAAGCTCCCGCGAGCACGCACCGATAGCGATAAAGGCAAGCGGAATAGGCTGCGTTATTGCGTCAACTTTCGCAAGGATATTCTACCGCAACGCTATAAATATCGGGCTGCCCATTCTGGAGTGCGGCGAGGCGGCAAAGGATATCGACGCGGGCAACGAGGTGGAGATTGACTTCGATACCGGCGTTATCACCAACATAACAAAAGGAAAGACCTATCAGGCGCAGCCGTTCCCCGATTTCATCAAGGATATAATCAAGAGCGGGGGACTGCTCAATTCCCTAAAGGGCTGACCTGTTTACTGAAACGGAGCGTTTGGATTGATACTTAACATTAAGCCCGCCGTACCCTCTCAGATAGGAGAGATCGCCGCGGCATATGCTTCCTCGGTGGGACTTTCCGCGGAGGAATGCGCGGAAAAGGTTGAATTTCTTGGACACAGCATAGAAAACTCGCTTCTCACCGCCGTCATCACCTGCGACAGGGTAGTCAGGGGAGTGGCGGTGTGCGAAAGCTCGCCCATTCCCGAGGGCTGCGAGATAACCGCCGTGAATATCGCGGAGGAGTTCCGGCGCAGGGGATTCGGGCGCAAGCTGCTGTTTTTCGCGCTGCGCGAAATGAGGGCGAGGGGCTTCAGAGCGGCTTTCCTCTGGGTAAAGGAGGGGAGCGCTCCCGCCGAACGCTTTGTTAAAAAAATAGGTTTTATTCCCGACGGAAAGCGCCGCGCAAGCGGCGAGCACAACGGGTCATGCGAGCTGCGTTACAGGATAGATATTTGAGGTATAATTATGAACAACAGACCCGCTGACAACAAGAAACTCAGCGTATTTATAAGCCTTATACTGCGGCATAAGCCCGAAGCGATAGGGATAACTCTCGACGAGCACGGCTGGGCGAACGTCGACGAGCTGATAAGGGGAATCAATTCCGCGAAATATCACATCGATATGCCGCTGCTGGAGGAGATAGTCAGAACCGACAACAAGCAGCGGTACAGCTTCAACGAGGACAAGACGCTGATACGCGCCAATCAGGGGCATTCCGTCAAGGTCGACGTGGAGCTTAAGGAGTGCGAGCCGCCCGAGCAGCTTTTCCACGGCACGGGCGAGAGGTTCGCCGCCGCGATACGCAGTGAGGGCTTGAAGCCAATGTCGCGCCTTTACGTCCATCTGTCGAAGGACAGGGAGACTGCCGAAAAGGTGGGCGCGCGCCACGGAAAGCCTCACATTTTCTTTGTGCATTCGGGGAAAATGTTTCGGCAGGGCTATAAATTTTATCTTTCGGAAAACGGAGTATGGCTTACAAAAAGCGTTCCGCCTGAGTTTCTGGGGGAGCGCTGAAATCAAGAAAGCGAAGGAATATATGGAAAAGAATATTGCAGTTATAAAAGGCGACGGTATAGGTCCCGAAATTGTCACGGAGGCAATGAGGGTGCTGGATAAGGTCGCGGAGAAATTCGGTCATAAATTCAATTACGAGCAGCTTCTTATGGGCGGCTGCTCCATAGACGCAAACGGCGTACCGCTCACCGATGAAACGATAGAGCGCTGCAAGGCGGCGGACGCGGTTCTTATGGGCAGCATAGGCGGGAATACAACGACCTCGCCTTGGTACAAGCTGCCCGCGGACAAGCGCCCCGAGGCGGGTCTGTTGGGACTTCGCAAGGCGCTGGGGCTGTTCGCAAACCTGCGCCCCTGTCTGCTGTTCGGGCAGCTCAGCGAAGCCTGCCCCTTAAAGGCGGAGATAGCCGCAAAGGGCTTCGATATGCTGATAATGAGGGAGCTTACGGGCGGGCTGTATTTCGGCGCCAGAAAGACCGAGGAGAAAAACGGCGTCTTGACGGCGGTCGACACGCTGGAGTACAATGAACACGAGATCAGGCGTATCGCCGTGAAAGCCTTTGATGTGGCTATGCAGCGCCGCAAAAAGGTGACAAGCGTCGACAAGGCGAACGTTCTTGACAGTTCTCGGCTCTGGAGAAAGGTCGTTGAGGAGGTCGCCAAGGATTACCCCGAGGTCACGTTGGAGCATATGCTGGTGGACAACGCGGCTATGCAGCTTGTGAAAGATCCCGCGCAGTTTGACGTTATGGTAACGGAGAATATGTTCGGAGATATCCTTTCCGACGAGGCTTCCATGATAACGGGCTCGATAGGAATGCTCGCCTCCGCCAGCATGAACGAGACCAGCTTCGGGCTTTATGAGCCCAGCGGCGGTTCCGCGCCCGACATAGCGGGGCAGAACAAGGCTAATCCTATCGCGACGATACTTTCCGCGGCAATGCTGCTGCGTTACTCGTTCAAGATGGACAACGAGGCGGACGCGGTTGAAGCGGCGGTAAACAAGGTGCTTGAGGCGGGATTCAGAACGGGCGATATCATGTCCGAGGGAATGACGCTTGTAAGCTGCTCCGAGATGGGAACCAAGATCGCGGAAAATATATAAAATGTTGATTCAAGCTATTATGCTTTTAAGTTATGTTGACAAGGAGCAAATGATTTAAAAGAATTTCAAAATTCCC
>CAMWLH010000246.1 GCA_947175045.1 uncultured Clostridia bacterium
AATTATTACAAGTTATTCAAGGCATATATAGATTAAAAATAATTGGGGTCATTTTTGTTAATATTGCACAAAAGAAATCCTTTACAAAGTGCTTTACTTTTGGATAAATAAATGATACAATATCTATATAGACGATTGCGGCGCAATAATTGCGAAGCAAAGCAACGCCCGCACAGTACGGCGTTTTACCCACGCAATAAAGCAGTGTCCGCCGAGAGCAACGCCCCACGCAGGAAAATTTTCAGCGAGAGCCTGCGAAAGCGCAGCGGAACGAAGTGGAGCGGAGCTTTTGCAGGCGGGTCGATGAAAATTTTTTCAAATTCGGAGCTTTTGCAGGCGGGTCGATGAAAATTTTTTCAAATTCGGAGCTTTTGCGGGCGGGTCGCGGAAAATTTTTTGAAATTTTGAAAACAGGAGAAGAAAATGACAGAACTCGAACTTAAACAGGCAATATGCGACGTAGGTCACAAGCTGTGGCAGCTTGGATTTGTCGCGGCAAACGACGGAAATATCTCCGTAAGACTTCCCGACGGGAATTTTCTGGTGACACCCACGGGAACCAGCAAATCCAGTCTGAGACCCGAAATGATAATCAAAATGAACGCCGAGAATGAAGTGGTGGAGGAAGCCCCCGGCTACAAGCCCACCTCCGAATTTAAGGTACATTTGCGCTGCTATGAGGCACGCCCCGAGGTGAACGCAGTGGTTCACGCGCACCCGCCGACCGCTACGGGATTCGCGATAGCGCACATTCCCCTTGACGATTATACCATGCCCGAGGCGATAATCTTCCTCGGCTGCGTTCCTATTGCACCCTATGATACCCCCGGCTCACAGGGCGTGGCGGATAATATACTGCCTTATCTGGAAAATCATGATACTATACTTATGGAGAATCACGGCGCTCTTACCGTCGGTGTGGATATCACCCAGGCGTATTACCGCATGGAAACGCTGGAGCATTTCGCGAAGGTGAGCCTTGTGGCAAGACAGCTCGGCGGCGCGAACGATCTTCCTATGAATAAGATAGAGGAGTGCTGCGAGATCGGAAAGAGCTTCCCCATCAGACACCCCGGGTACAGGAAGTACAGCGGTCAGAAGTAAGCCGGACGCACTAAAGGCGTGCGGCTATACGCCGAAAGCCGAGAGCAGCGCAAAACTCACGCAGGAAAGCAACACAGGCATAGAGCAACGTCCAGCTCACGCAGAAAGCAACGCAAGCAAAGAGCAACGTCCAGCCCATGCAGAAAGCAAGGCAAGCAAAGAGCAACGTCTAGCCCACGCAGGAAAATTCTCGCAAGCCGCTGTGAAAGCGTAGTGTAGCGTAGCGAAACGGAGCTTTTACAGCGGGCTAGCACCGACTTGTTCGGCGCGGTGCGAGAATTTTTTAAATAAGGGGTAAATATGGCTAAGACTATTTTAGTGTTTGATTTCGGCGCGTCAAGCGCCCGAGCAATGCGGTGTACGTTCGAGGACGGCAGGCTGTTTCTTGAAGAGGTGCATCGGTTCGCGAATACTCCCATAAACGAGATGGGACATCTGCGGTGGGATATAAACGAGCTTTTCGAGCAGATGAAGATAGGGATCAGCTTCGCCATGTTCAACGGCGGCTTTGACGCGATAAGTATCGATACCTGGGGCGTGGATTTCGCTCTTATCGGACGGGACGGCGAAATGCTGGAGAATCCCGTGCATTACCGTGACAGCCGCACAGACGGGATAATGGAGGAGATGGCGGGAGTGCTGCCCGCCGAGGCACTGTTTATGCAGACGGGCGTGCAGCCGCAAAGCATAAACACGATCTATCAGCTCGCGTATATAGTCCGCCGCGAGCGCAACACGCTTTTCCGCGCGGAGCGGCTGCTGATGATGCCCGACCTGTTCGCGTATTTTCTCACGGGAGAATGCCGCAACGAATACACCGAGGCTACCACCTCGCAGCTTATCGACCAGAAGTCCAAGGGCTGGAATCTTAAGATAATCGAGAGCCTGGGGCTTCCCAAGCGGATATTCTGCCCGATAATACGACCGGGTGAGGTCTACGGCAGCCTTAAGGACGAGTTGGCGGACGAGTTCCGCTGCGAGGGCGTTCCCGTTATCGCCTGCCCGTCTCACGATACCGCCTCGGCGGTGCTCGCCGTGCCGAGCGAGCAGGAGCATTTCGTGTTCATAAGCTGCGGCACCTGGGCGCTGTTCGGAACGGAGCTCAAGCGTCCCATAGTGACCAAAGAAGCTATGGAGCTTGGGCTGTCCAACGAGGGCGGCTACGGTGATTCCGCGATAATGCTCAAGAATATCATGGGGCTGTGGCTTATCCAGGAGTGCCGCCGCTACTACAACAAGGACGGTCTGGATTATTCCTTTGCGTTTCTCGAGCAGGCGGCGCGCGGCGCGAAGCCCTTTGTCAGCTTCATTGATCCAAACGATCACTCCTTTGTCGCGCCCGACGATATGCCGCTGAAAATTCAAGAATACTGCCGCAGGACGGGGCAGCCTGTTCCCGAAAGCATGGGCGAGATACTGCGCTGCATTTACCAGAGCCTTGCCTGCGAGTTCGCGATAACACTGAAGAGCATATCCGCAATAACGGGTGAGAAATACGACAAAATACATATGATAGGCGGCGGAACAAAGGACAAGCTGCTGTGCGAGCTCACCGCGGGATGCTGCGGCATACCCGCCATAGCGGGTCCCACCGAGGCCACCGCGCTCGGCAACGGCATAGCTTCGCTTATAGCTCTCGGGGAAATAGAGAGCGTTGCGGCAGCGCGGCGCGTTATAATCAACTCCGATCTTACCCACACCTTTGAGCCGACAGAGCACGATAAGTGGATCGAGGCGCTCGAAAAGTACAGACAGGTCACCTCAAAACCGTTGTCTGCCACGCAAAAATAGAAAACCTGACACCAAAAACGCAAAAAACAAGCCGCCGAAAGAAGTATGATCGGCGGCTGAAGCTTTTGTTCAAATGGCTTTATACAGCGGTTTTGAAGAAATCGCATGAGGGAACGGCACTCTTATTAACACCAGTTAAGTGTCATTTCATTTCGTCTGTCGGGCAGCGGAGCAGATCAGCGGCGGCAGCCACTACCCGCATGGGCGCAGTTATACCATAAACCCGCATTACACCGGCATTGCATAACAAGACAGCCGACCGTAGGCACTCTGCGGCCGGCTGCGTTTTAATTCCCGTCTAACTTCTATCAACGCGAACCTCAGCGCCGTCGCACAATTCCCTCGAGCTCTCTGTCACGATCCGATCGGAAAACACGATCCCCGATACCACCTCGATATACCCGTCATGCTCCCCGCCGGTCTGCACGCAAGCGAGCCGCACGAAGTCGCGCTTCGTGCCGTTCTTTTCAGCGGAGTAGATAACGAAAACGCCGTCCTCAAGCATTTCTTCCGACACGGCTATTTTCCGGACCGAGCCCGTCTGCGGCTCGCCGTTCTCGTCAACGTATTCATACGGAAACAGCCTTTGCTCCGGTCGGGAAGCGGTCACCTTCGGAAGCGCGGCATTGTGCAGCTGCTCCGCGAAAAAGGTCAGAAAAAGCATCCCCGCAAAAAAGAGTATCGTAACAATAATCAATATTTTTTTCGTCATGACAAGTCCCCCAAGGTCAATCCCTTTTCAAGATTTTCGTTAAAGAAAAGATACAGGATCAGCACGGGAACTAAAAAAATCACCGCCGCGGGAAACAGAACCTCTCCCGTGTATTCCTGCGCGTTCGTGATGAAAACAGACAGTGTTTTCAGGCTGTCGTCTTTCAAAAATAACATCGGCTGCTCTACCATATTCCAGCAGTCAGCGAACACGAACAGCACCACCGCGAAAATACACACGCGTATCTGCGGGATAACCCCCGTAAATATCACGCGGAATATTGAATTTGTCTCAAGCCGCGTTGCCTCGATTACCGAATTGTCTGTATTTTTCATATACTGGTGCATTACCACAACCCCGAACGGGCTGAATATCATCGGCAGAATGATTCCCAGTGGATTGTTGATAAGTCCCATATCGCGCAAGCCGATGTAATTCGGGAGTATGGTAACTTGCAGCGGCATCATCATTAGTATGATATAAAATACGAACAGCACGCCTTTCCCGCAGAATTTCGCTTGAGAAAAGCCGAACGCGCACGGGATAATTACGACAAGCTGCATGATAGTAATTGCCGCCGCGTACAGCACCGAATTCCAGAACATGGGGTAAAAAACG
>CAMWLH010000247.1 GCA_947175045.1 uncultured Clostridia bacterium
GGGCGGCGCTGTCCTTGAGGACGAGGACAAGGCTCCCGAAACGAAGCCGACCGAGGATAAGATAGAGTTCGGCGCAGGATGGGGCGGCGCGGCAGAGGAGGAAAAGGCTCCCGAGCAGCCTACCGCGGCGGAAACCGACGCCTTCGCGGATACCATCAATGATATGTTCAGCGCTATGTCCTCCGAGGGCATGGACGACGATATGACCACCGATCTGTCAAGCGGCTTCGGCGGCTTTGGCGGTATGGATACCGCGGAAGCGTCCGAGCCTATGAGCGGGTTTGAGGAACTTAACAGCGCGGAGCCCGAGGGCTTCGGTATGGAGTTCCCTGATCTGTCGGGCGGTGCCGATCTGTCTTTTAATACGGGCAGCGAGCCCGATCTCGGCATTACCCCGCTGGATAACTCCGACAGTGGTATGGGCAGCTTCGATCACGATTTCACCAAAGACCTTCTGGCGCAGACGATCCCGAGCGGCAGCCTGGGCGGGGATATGGACGATTCTCTCCGCGAGGCGGTAATGAACGCTTCGGAGAAGTTTGCGGTACAGCCGCTGGATAATGACAACGATATGCTTGGCAGCCTTAATATGGATGAGGGTGATTTTGACGATCCCATGCAGGGACTTCGTGAGGCGAGCGCTGCTCTGGGTCTGGGCGGAGGTTTGGAGGATTCCGGCGATACACCGCTTATGACGGATATGGGCGGAAGCAATCCCTGGGACGACCTTCAGAAGCAGCTTGAGCAGCTCGAGCAGTCGGGCGGCATGAACTCGGGAGCGGAAACTCAGGATAAACCCGAGGAACCCGCAGCTCCCTCCGCGGACGACGCGTCGATATGGAATTTCGGCGACGGCGGTTCCTCTAACGAGAGCGGCGACGACGATATGAGCTCCGATATGTTCGGCGGCTTCGGAGGATTTTAAAAACGGAACAAGCAACATAATGTTGACGCGGGAAATTTTGAAATTTTTAAAATAATTTGCTTCCCGTCAACATAATTTAACAGCATAATAGCTTAGATCATCACTTTATACACAGTCTGAAAATTTAAAAATAATGCAGGTCGGATTTGTTTGCGGAGCGAATAGGCTCCCGCAGATTCGGCTTGCGGTTTTGAGGGTAAAAATGATAAGATTAAACACAAGCGAGCTTAAAGAAAAGGCAGGGACGCTCCGCGCGGGAGACAAGGTGCTGCTGAGCGGCACGGTCTACACGTCGCGCGACGCGGCGCACAAGCGCATAATGGATATGTGCGGCAAGGGGCAGGAGCTGCCCTACTCACTGGACGGCGCGGCTATATACTACGCGGGACCCACTGCCGCCAAAGACGGCATGGTGATCGGCTCCTGCGGTCCCACCACGTCAAGCAGAATGGACGTTTACGCGCCCCGTATGCTGGATATGGGCTTGTCGGCGATGATAGGCAAGGGAGAGCGCAGCGAGGCGGTCTGCGATGCCATCAAGCGCAACGGTGCGGTGTATTTCTGCGCAATAGGGGGAGCGGGTGCGCTGGCGTGCAAATGCATCACCGAGTGCGAGGTGATAGCCTTTGAGGACTTGGGGTGCGAAAGCGTTAAAAGGCTGACATTCAGTGAATTTCCGCTTATAGTAGCCATCGACTGTTCGGGAGGTAATATTTTCCAAGAGGGCAGAAAAAAGTTTGACCGCAGTCGTGAAATTGTGTAACCAAAACAGATTTTTTTCACAGGAATTTAGTCTTTTTGCACAAAAACGTGACACTTGCTTCATTTAAAAAATGGTTTTTTTGAGATTTCTGTTTTTTTTATTGACAAATCGGCTTTAAAATGCTATAATTTATATGTTGAATGCCACATAAATCTATCAATTGACATGAAATGTTTCCACCCGGACAGGCTTAAGGTGTAACAAATGACGGATTATTCTTTGTTCAGCGATGAGCAGCTTATTGAAAACAATGCGATAACGGAACTTCTCTCAAGATATGTCCCGTCGGTGTTTTCGATGGCAAGGAAATACTCCGCTTCGGCGGATTATGAGGAGCTTGTTTCCGATGGAATGCAGGCGCTGATCTCCGCGGTCTCGGAATACGACCCCGCAAAGGGAGGATTCAGGACTTTTGCCGCGGTCTGCATAGCCAACAGAATGAAGAATACCGTAAGCAAGGCGGAGCGCCGCGCGTCGAAGCTCTCCGACGAGGAGATGGAGCTGCTGCCGGATTCCGCGCCCTCTCCCGAGGAGCGTGTAATAAGCCGCGAGACCTCCGAGGAGCTGTACAGGCTCATTCTTGAGGAGCTTACGCCGCGGGAAAAAATGTGCATTGACGGCGTGGTGATGGGGCTTTCTTACGAGGAGATCGCCAAAAGGATCGGCACGGACAGAAAGTCTGTGGACAACGCGATCGCGCGGGCGCGCGCAAAGCTGCGCAGGCACTATTCCGATCTGATATGATATATGACCCAATAGCTTAATTCAGAGCGTTGTTTCACAAAGGTGTCGGTGGGAGTCCGACTGGGTAAATCTAATCTTAATGAGGTATTACTATGTACACAGACAAGACTTTAAAGTGCAAGGATTGCGGCGCGGATTTCGTGTTCACCGCGGGCGAGCAGGAATTTTACGCTGAAAAGGGTTTCGTAAACGAGCCGCAGAGATGCAAGGCTTGCCGCGACGCTAAGAGAAGCGCGGGCAGAGGAGCAAGAACATTTTTTGAGGCTACCTGCGCGGGCTGCGGCGGGGTTGCGAAGGTTCCTTTTGAGCCTAAGGGCGACAGACCTGTTTATTGCAGCGAGTGCTTCGCTAAGCAGAGAGATGAGTAATCTCTTCGGATCAAGATACATGGGCAATACCCTGCATTCTTACGTTTGGGCGAAAAAATAGAAATCGACTGTGCTTTTCTGAGGTACAGTCGTTTTTTTGCTGTTTATCTGCTTGTATAAACGCTGACCCGAGTTGTTATGCTTTCAGGTTATGTTGACGAGAAGTAAATAATTCTAAAGAACCTCAAAATCCCCCTGCGTGGGCGTTATGCCGTTTTTGGCAGACGCTGCCTTCACGGCTCGGCTATTACGCTCAACTGCCTTTGATACAGATATATTACTGTAACCAAATCCCGCCAACGGAATAAAATGTAGTATCAAGGGCGCCGCGCGGGCGGGTGCTCGCATAGGCGGAGGTGTACGGTATGAGGAGAAGAGTCCCAAAAAGGCGGAAGGGCTGCCGCGCGGGCGCGGCATTGGCGGCGGTGGCGTTCTGCGGAGCGCTGATGTGCATATCATTTTTTTCGGTCAAGCTGCTGCTGTTTATCCTTGCCGTACTGCTGATAGTTCTGGGCATTTTCCTGCTCAGGCTTTGAAAGGAGCGTACATATGAAGGTAGTAGTGGTAAAAAGCCCGAGACTGTTCGCGGGGCTGCTGAGACTGATGTTCGGCATCAAAAGAGAAGCTGCGAACGAATAGTCAAACGCCCGCACCGATCAGAGTGCGGGCAAAATTATTATGATATAATCAGTAAACTTGCTGCGGATAAAATATACAAGCCTTGACCGGGACGGAGCACCGTCTCGTTTTTCTATTCTTGCAGATACTTGCAGTTGAGAATATGTTATAACGATAGTGGTGAGACAGATCACGCTATTCCGAAGACGAAAGGAGGGATAATAACGGACAGCACAGTAACAGTGGCTCTTATTGGCGCGTTGGTAACGATAGGCAATGTGGCGGTCACGAGCCTTGCAAATCGGCGCTCAAATATAAAAAGCGGATTGCAGTGCCTTTTGCGGCTGGAGATGATCCGCGCCCACGAAAAATACACGGAAATGAAATACTGCCCCATTTACGCCCGAGAATCTGTCACAAAAGCGTATGACGCATATCATGCATTGGGGGGCAACGGAACAGTAACGGAGCTGTATAATCAAATCATGGCTCTGCCGACGGATAGGGCGAGCGATTGAGCGGCGTTCACACGGCGCGATGATCGCGGAAATTTTTCAAATAAGGAGGATAGATATGAAGATAAATTGGAAAAGAAAGCTGACGTCAAGAAAATTATGGGTAGCTCTTGCGGGATTTGCCGCAGGGCTTATAGTGACCTTCGGAGGAACGCAGGAGAACGCGGACAAGGTCACGGGTTCGATTTTAAGCGGCGCGGCGGTAGTCGGGTATATTCTCGGCGAGGGGCTGACCGACGCGGCAAACAAGGAAAAGGAGGACTGACCGCATGGTGAAATACGCGGGAGTAGA
>CAMWLH010000248.1 GCA_947175045.1 uncultured Clostridia bacterium
TATTTTACCATTTTTTTATTTGTTTGTCAAGCCATTTATGTGAACAGGCTCTAAACATTATGTAATTTTATACATTTTAAATCGAGTACAGTGTGACAATATTTTTCACCCCTCAAACAAACCAAGCTCAATTAGATCTTTTTTCGCATCCAATTTTACCTCGGCGATTTTCCTTTCCAAGCACTCTAAAAGATTTACACGATCAATGATAATTTTCTTTAAGTCATCACCATCAAGATTAATCATTATTTTTTCATCTTTCAAAAAGATAGTGTGAGCAAACTTGTTCAATGTTCTTGCTGCTTTAAATTTGCTGACTATTATCCCGAATTGCAAGCTGTTGTTTATCATAATGCTATGTAGTTTATTAAAATATGCTATACCCGGAGCCTCTTTTTCATTTTTGCATTCTATAACAAAAAAGTCAAATGAACCTACTTGCGAAATACCAGGAATATACATTTTATTTCTGGCAAAGCAGTCTATTTGATTATCTCCAAGTTTTAGCTTATCGGTTGCCATAAAATGTTTACAGCAACAAAACAAGCTTAGAGTGAGACTTTCCAAAGAATCACCGCATTCTTTTGTAGTTTTATGTGTGTTGAATATGTTATCATATTTTTCGTTCAGCACTTTATAATCCTCGTTTGTAGGGCAATAAAAATCCCTATTAAAGCTTCCGCCGTTTTTTAAAAAAGTTTCTAGGGAAAAATTGTTAAGGGCAGAAGAATGTTTGGGAAGGTCTGTTTTATTCTCCTGCCCTGTGGCAAAAGGGTTGTTAATCACTTTGAATACGACTTCAACGCAATCGTTAGTTATATCCATATCCTCATCGCAATTTGCACAATATCGCTCGCCCATCTCATACTTTTCGGGTTTAACAATATCCAACAACAATCCACACTCCGGGCAACGCAGAGCAAGCTGTTTTTCCAAAAAACCGCTTTGACATAACTCTTCCAGAACTTTTACACCTTCCGAATAATCTATTCCAGTTTTTGTAACAAAATTTGAAATCATAACATATGAGCCGTCAGAAACATTCATAAGATATTTCATGGTAGGTTGATAATTAGCACTATTGCTAAAAACTAACGATGGTCCAGATGACATCATCAATATCCTCCTTTGCAGTATATTTTCTGAATGATATAACACACTCGCCCGAAGTAGCAACTTTTATTTTGATGGGAATTTCGACATCAGGAAAAAAGTCCTTAGATTTTCGTTTCCACATTATAGTGAGCCCGTCGCAGCTTTGCTGGGAATAAAGTATCTTCTTGCTGGCGAAAAAAGCCTCCTTTGTTTGTAGCGGTTCAAAACGTGCCGTTGTAGTTTCAACCTTTGTTTCTTCCTCGTCGGTTGCACTAAGTCTGATAGGATAAGCAACCTTTCCCCTTTTAAAAACATCTATATCGCTATAATTTATTGATATATGCTTTTCAAAAAGGTTTTTAATATCATCCCTGATATCATTTATTTTACCATCTTTAACACTGCATAATTCTGCAATATTATTGGAAATACTATCCATTGGCGAGGAAAGCGAATCCAGAATCCCTTGGATTTCGGGCGGAGTTTTAACCAAACTATCTAAAAAATTAAACACTTTCATTTTCAAACTATGGCAAATCTTGTTTTTATCATCGGAGTGGATATTAAATATTTGCTCAACACGTGCTAAAACACTCTCCACTTGTTTTTTTGTTGAAGTAGGCGGTGTAGAATCATCAAACTTCCCTGTATATTCGTAAAGATGGCTCCTAGATTTTGCCTTAATTATTAACCACCCACTTTTAAAAAAATATTCGACAACAACTGGATAATATATTGATCGTGTTATTGTTGATTTCTTTTCTTCACGATAATATAGTTTTTTACAAAACAACAATCTAATAAGATCATTTTTGCCACTTTCTAGTGTTGCGCGAACAAGACTCAGATCCGAATTGTACTGGTTTTCGCACAAATGTCGGTTGGTGTGGAAGCTTAATTTGGGTGTTATAAAACTTTCAAATCCTTGTTTCTTACTAATTTGAGCATTAAGAACCTGGTCACATATCCTTGAATATATGTAGCTTTCTTGTATACCTTCTCCCATAGTATTATCCATCCATGAGAAAACTTTTTCCTTGTTTTGTTCGCTTTCCTCGGCAAAGCCCTCAACCATTTTCCAACATTCCTCTTTGTTCAAAGAAGAAAAATTGTGTTGTGGAACAATATTATCTTTTATGAATTTTTTGAGTGCAGGAATTGTAAAATAATCCTCATCTTTGCTTTTGTAAAATTCTGGAATAATTGACATATACATCCTCCCAAGTTATTTTATTTCATTATTAATTTTATTATACCACATTTTTTTGGATTTTTCAACCTTTTTATTCCTCGTTTCGCTAAAATCTTCCTGTTTAGCCACCAAATTGACTAATCATGCTTAATTTTACGTGTTTGTACGCACGCAAACAATTCTCTGCTGATAATTGCTTCATGATCGTTTTCTATGAAGTACATCTCCAACTCCCCCTCGTTCTTCTTCCGCTTTCCTGTCAGAAAGTCTTCAGTAAAGCTCTTTTGCATAAGCACATCACCAACATACTTCTCGTTTGACAGAATTCGGTCAATTGTCGAGGTACTCCACACATCTTTGCCCGTAACTGTCTTAATCCCGTTTTCTTCAAGGTATTTTTTGATCTTGCGAACACCAAACCCGTTGAGATACAACTCAAATATCTTTCTGACGATAACCGCTTCGGATTCCACGACAACTAATTTGCCGTTTTCATCTTTATCATATCCAAGGAACCGTGTGCAGTTAAGGCATACCTTACCCTCGCGCATTCTTTCGCGAATGCCCCACTTGATATTGTCGCTCATGTTCTTGCTTTCTTCCTGTGCAAATCCTGCGCAAATTACCATCATTGTTCGCATCTCCTTGTTATAATTGTTTAAGTTTTCCTTTACAAAATAGACTTTAACGCCTAAATTTAAAAGCTGATATAATGTTTTAAGTGTGTCCAGCGTGTTTCTTCCGAAACGGCTCATCGATTTTGTTAAGATTATATCAATTTTTCCTCGCTGACAATCTATAATCATCTTCATGAACTCCGGACGTTTTTTTATTTGCGTTCCCGAAGCTCGTTCGGCATAGATTTTTACTAGCTGCCAATCCGTATACTCTGAAATAAGTTTTCCGTAATAGGAAATCTGCGTTTCAAGACTGGATTCTTGTTCTTCATGATTGGTGCTTACCCGGCAGTAGGCAGCCACTCTAAGTTTATTCATTCTATTTCCTCCAAACAGAAAACCGCAGACTGCAAAATCCAGCCTGCGGTTAGTCATTGTGTAATAAAAAAGCTGCATTTTTTTGCAATCTGCACTAAAAATGTAGCTTTCAACTTGGTCGAGACGACGTGATTTGAACACGCGACCTCTGCGTCCCGAAGAATGGATTTAATCTCATCTCTGCCACAAATGGCTTTTTATAACCGTTTCCGCTCCGCATCAAATCCTCTTTGGCGGTCTTGTATCCGTTGTTTCCGTGTGCTCCGGAGCTGTCTATGGTCAAATATGTGGTCATTTTTGAAAGAGAAAAAGCGACGATGAAACCATTTTCCCTAATACTATCATAACATAAACAGATAGAAAAACCATGTCAAAAAATGTGCAGCATAAAACAAAGAATAGCCCCCAACCAAGCAGCCGCCACTTTACGCCAGTTTCACCACCAGTGTCGCAAAATAACACCCGTCACGAATATCCGCATACACCTCTCCGCACATAAGCGACATCAGCCGTTTGCAGATAAAAAGTCCAAGGCCGTTGCCCTGCACCTTATCCGCGTTGTTTCCGCGATGAAAGCTCTCGAATATCTGCGGCAGCTCCTTCGTTTCAAGCGTGCAGCCCGTATTTGATACAGTGATAAGCTCACAGCCGTCCATTTTGTCAAAGCTGAGCTCAATTCGTTTTCCGTCGCCGTATTTGATAGCATTTTCGATCAGATTTTGCAGGCACTCCGCAAGCCGGTCGGGATCGCAGGAAAGAATGCAGTCATCATATTTCCAGATCACAAGCTCCGTTCCCGACATGGAAAGCTGGGAAGCATATCTCGCGTATATTCTTGTGATAATAACACTGAGAAACTCCTCGCCGAGTGTGACCTCAAAGCTCATAAAGTCCTCGCTTGCCGCCTTTGTGATCTCGCTGAC
>CAMWLH010000249.1 GCA_947175045.1 uncultured Clostridia bacterium
ACAGTCTGCTCGGCGTAAAATAAAAAGGGAGGGATTTAATGGACACACCAATAACTCGCGCCGAACACGAAACGTTCAGCGACCTGATGAAAGCCGAAAACAAGCGGCTTGAAGAGGAAAACAACAGGCAGAACAAGCGGCTGGAGCTGCTTGAAAGCAATATGCAGCAGGTCATCACGCAGCAGCTCACGGGACTTACGGCAACTATCGAGCGGCTGAACCTCAGCATAAGCAACATTTTAAGGGAGCAGTCTGAGCTGAGCGGTCGCTTAAAAAAGCTGGAGAGCCGCGACGGCGAGAAGTGGCGCAAGGTCGTAGAGATCGGGATCACTGTTGTTGTAAGTGGAGCAGTGGGCTTTGCTATGGCTCACTTCGGAATGTAGAGAGGAGAATGTTCATGAAGATCAACTGGAAAAGAAAACTGACCAGCCGCAAGCTGTGGGTGTCCGTGGCGGGATTGGTCGCGGGTCTGATTATAGCTTTCGGCGGTAATCAGGATACCGCGGACAAAGTGTCTGGCTCGATTATGAGTACCGCGGCGGTAGTAGGGTACATAATCGGCGAGGGGCTTACCGACGCGGCTAACAAAAAGGACGGTGAGGAGGAGTAATGGCGACACAGAACACGATCACTTTCACAGCATACGCGACAAAAAATCTTTGCTACAAGGCGGCGCAGAAAATGCCCAACGGCTCACCAGCGGGGATAATTATCCACAGTACAGGCGCGAATAATCCTAACCTCTGGCGGTATGTGGACGCTCCCGACATCTGCGGCGAGAACAAATACGGAACGCACTGGAACGTCCCGGAGCCTGTCAGCGGCAACGGGAAGCCGACAAAAATCTGTTGTCACTGCTTTATCGGCAAGGATAAGGTCGGCAAAGTCCGCGCCGCGAAAATTCTCCCGTGGAATATATGCTGCTGGAACTGCGCGACCGGCTCAAAAGGGAGCTACAATTTCAGCCCTGCTTATATCCAGATCGAGATTTGCGAGGACGCGCTCACGGACAAGCAGTATTTTGAGGACGCTTTCAGCCTTGCCGCGCAGCTCTGCGCACGTCTGATGAAGAGTTACCCAACCATCAAGGTGGAAAATATCATCAGCCACAAGGAAGCTCACGCCCGCGGTTACGCGTCTAATCATGGCGACTGCGATCACTGGCTTGCAAAATTCGGGAAGAATATGGACTGGTTCCGCGCTCTCGTCAATAGCGGCGGCGTGATCGAGACTAAGTACAAGGTCATTGGTACCAAGACCGTCAGCAAGGACAAACTCAATGAAGCTCAAGTACAGCTTAAAGCGCTGGGGTTCAGCGTGACTACAGAAACAGTATAAGGCGCACCGCCCTCGAGGATTTCCTCGGGGGCGGGTTTCTGTTTAATATGTTGATGTTATATCGACTAAAATAGGCCGCTTGCTTTTGGCAATTTTGACGATGAAATTGCACGTTGCGCAAGATTTCGACATCTTGCGCTAAATGTATTGACAAAAAATAAATATATGATACACTTAATTGTGTAAACAAATATTTACGACTTACTATTAAATGGTACTTTTTTACTTAAACGATTCGCTAAAAAGTGCTTATAATTGACAAAAGTTTGTTATTTTTAAGAGTAATGACCGCTTAGCCCGTTTTTGTTACCTCTTGTCCAGTTTCTGTTGAATTTTACTGACAATTATGGTATAATAAAACAGTATATGTCATATAGTTGGACATTTAAAATAGCAGACGATTAAAATACTCATATGGAGGTATATTAATATGGATTTTCAAGAGCTTATGGACTGTTTCTTTATCAGCAAAGAAGACAATAATCAAGTTGCGTATAATGATCTTTTGGATTCATTTAAAAAGCAAAATGTTACTCCTATTATCGGCGCAGGTCTTTCATGTTGGGCCTATCCCCTTTGGTCCAAAATGTTGGAGGAACAATCCCAAAAATATGGATTAGAGACGGAAGTTAATGAATTAATTAATGAAAATAAATATGAAGATGCAGCGTCTATATTGGAGGAAGAAGTTACAAAGCATGGTTTTAGTCGATTGCTTCAGAAAATTTTTAATAAACATTTGATCGAGGAAAAAAAAGAAAAACGTCCTGATTACCTAATGAAATTGCCAACGTTGTTCCACGGACCGATCGTAACCACAAATTTTGATCGAGTTATTGAGCATTTGTTTGAAATTTGCAAAACAAGCGCTCCGGATATGGTTATACCGTCTGATGATTTTCAGAGTGAAAAAATTATAACTGCTTTGCACCAAAATAACCCTATTCTTGTAAAAATGCATGGAGATATAGAGGATCCTTCTCATCTTGTTTTAACTAAAGAATCATATGATTATACATATGGTGATGATCCTCTCAATCCCAATTTAAAATTGCCAATGCCTAATTTTTTACAGAAAGTACTTGAGCGAAATCCTGTGTTGTTTTTAGGCTGCAGCTTGAATGCTGATCGTACTTGTACTGTAATAGAGGCTTGTGCGCAAAGTGTACAGCAATTTGCGTTTTTAGAATTACCGAAGGAAACAGAAAATAAAAGTGATCCGCTTCATCCTATTTTAAAAGCTGATAATGGAAAATTTTTAGAAAGTTTTAAGGAACGACGCAAAAGAATTACTGGTGACCTGAACATCATTCCCATTTGGTACCCATATGGTATGCACGAAGAGGCTTTAAATGCTTTTATTACAAAACTCTGTGAAGATATTAATACTACTCCACCTTCATCCAGTGGAAGAAGTATTGCCGATGATATTAAATATTATCCATTACATAAACTTCTCGGGCGGGATGACGTAGTTAAAGAAATTGTAGAAGTTCTTTCCGTAGACGATATATACTGTGTTTGGGTAGATGGACCGGCAGGCATTGGAAAAACCGAGACATGCAAAGCAGTCCATTCTGTTCTTACAAATAAGTTTTCCAGTTTGAACATGCCCTATATTGATGTTACGGGAATATCCGGTTTATCCGGCTTTTTTACTTCTGTGGCAAAAGGAATAAACGCTCAGATTTCAAATTCCGTAACCATTAACGATGTTCCCGAATATTTAATAGACTGCATTAAACATAAATTTTCTGCGGGATCATCAGAGTCCCTTCCGCATATAATGTACTTTGATAACTGGGAGGATATATGGTACGGATTAAATGATCCTAATGAAAAGGATATTTTGGTTCAATGGATGATGAAGCTTCATTTGAATAAAATCCATACTTTAATCTCAAGTCGCGAGATTGCTCAGACGATTCCAAACAGCAAGAGCTTCCACATATATCCTTTAGATGATGATATACAGGATAAATTCGGTTTATCTAATGAAGAATTTAATATGATGGATAGCGTTAAATTATTTTGTGATATTCTGGGGCGTGATATTTTACCATCAGAGTACAAGGATTTTCGAACACTGATTTGTAATCTGGAGGGACATCCTTTATCAATTGTGCTAACTGCAACGCAGGCACGCAGTGAAATTAATATTAGTAACGTTTTAAAACATTGGGATAAGGCAAAACAGGATACCACAAGTACGAATAAGAAGCATACAAATTTGGAGATTGCTCTGCAAATGTCCTGGAATTCTGTTAGCAGAAATAGAGACGCCGTTATACAATGGGGCTTGGAATACTATAGTCTTAATGAAATTCCTACATTTATTTTTCAAAATCTGTGCGGGAATTCTTCCAAGGATGAATGGAATGAAGGTATCCGTACTCTGATTGGGGCAAATTTAGTTTATGTCACTCAAAATCGGGATGCAATTACAATGCTTCTTCCGTTAAAAAAACAGTTTTCTGCTCTTAATAAAGACAAAGTGATAAACGAAATTTGCCTGATCAGATGGGCTGAATACATTGAAAAAATCCTAAGCACTGCAAACGATCGGCAATCGGATAATCAATTAAATATGCACCATGCTGTAATGGATCTAATTCCTCAAATATTTTTCATAATAGAACAGCTCTTAATTTTTGAAACGGAACAACTGCATAATCATTTAAATACAATTGTTTTTGGTATGAAGAATTATTATAAATTCCATCTTCAATCTGAAGACGTTTTGAAAAAATTAATTCAATTTTATACAAAAAACAAAAATTCAAGTCTTACTGCCGATATGCTTTTAAAATACGGCGATCTTCTAAGACGTCTCGGAGACGTGGACGGAGCACAGGAAGCGTATAAC
>CAMWLH010000250.1 GCA_947175045.1 uncultured Clostridia bacterium
CGCCGCTGGTGATTCTTCCGAGCTATCACACCGTCAATTATCTTATCGTACTTCCGTTAGGCACGTCCTTGTCCAGGAACAGCACTCTCACGTCGTTTTCGCCCGCGTCGCAGGCGAGTATCATTCCCTCGCTGTTCTCGCCGCACAGCTTGGCGGGCGCAAGATTTGCCACGAATACTATTTTCTTTCCCACAAGCTCCTCGGGAGTGTACCACGGCGCTATTCCCGATACTATCTGACGTCCGCCGCGACCGTCGTCCACAGTGAGCTTAAGCAGCTTTTTAGCCTTCTTGATCTTCTCGCAGGCGGTTATCTCGCCGCTGCGCAGCTTTACCTGCGCGAACTGATCTATCGTGATGACGTTTGCCTTGTCCAGGTCCTCGTCCTCGCGTATGGACGGCTTTTCGTCAACCATCGTGTTCAGCTCTTCTATCTCCTTTTCCAGGTCAATTCTCGGGAACAGCACCGCGCCTTTATTTACCGTTACCGTTTCGGAGAGCACTCCGAACTCCGCCAGCGTTTCATATTTAACATCGGCTTCTCCCGCGCCAATCTGCTCCCACACCTTTGGCATGGTATGCGGCATAAAGGGATAAAGCAGCGCGGAGCATATGCGGATTGATTCCAGGAGGTTATACAGCACCGCCGCCAGTCTGGGCTTCTTGGCTTCGTCCTTGGCGAGAATCCACGGGGTGGTCTCGTCGATATATTTGTTCGCGCGGGATATCACCTTGAATATCTCCGCCAGAGCCAACGCGAGCTGGGCGTCGTCGATATACGCCGCAATCTTTTCGCGGAGCGCCGCCGCCATATTCTTAAGCTCATCGTCGAGCGGGTCGGCGGTTTTCTCGGCGGGCAAAGTACCGCCGAAGAACTGCGTTGCCATGGAAACCGTTCTTGAAACAAGGTTTCCGAGATCGTTCGCGAGGTCGGTGTTTATCCTGCCTATCATTATTTCGTTGGAGAAATTGCTGTCGCTGCCATACGGCATATCTCTCAGTATCTGATAGCGCACCGCGTCAACACCGTATCTTTCGCCAAGCACAAAGGGGTCTACCACATTGCCCAGCGACTTGGACATCTTCGCGCCGTTGAAATTTATCCACCCATGCCCGTAAAGTCTTTTCGGAACGGGGATATCAAGCATCATCAGTATCGCGGGCCATACTATGGAGTGGAAGCGCACTATCTCCTTTGCGGTCATATGCAGATCGGCGGGCCAGTACTTTTCAAAATCGTTGTAGGTATTATTGCCGTAGCCCAGAGCGCTTATATAGTTTATCAGCGCGTCCACCCACACATAAACGGTGTGGTCGGGGTCAAACGGGAACGGTATGCCCCACTTCACGCTTGTCCGCGAGATACACAGATCCTCCAGCCCGTCCTTTACGAAGTTGTTTATCATCTCGTTCACGCGGGTCTCCGGGCGCAGATATCCGGTGTTTTTGAGCAGGTCGATGATCTTATCGGTAAATCCCGACAGCTTCAGGAAATAAGCCTCCTCCTTGCTGTCAATGACTTCTCTGCCGCAGTCGGGACACTTGCCGTCCACAAGCTGCTTTTCCGTCCAGAAGCTCTCGCAGGGCACGCAGTATTTTCCCACATAGCTGCCCTTGTATATAAAGCCCTTGTCGTGCAGCTTTGTCAGGATATTCTGCACGGTCTCGATATGATACGGGTCGGTAGTGCGCACATAGCGGTCGTAGCTTATGCCCATAAAGCTCCACAGCTTTTTGAATTTTTCAACAATACCATCCACAAATTCCTGAGGAGGCATTCCCGCCTTTTCCGCATTTTGCTGTATTTTCGCGCCGTGCTCGTCCGTTCCCGTCAAAAACATCACGTCATAGCCCTGCATTCTCTTGAAGCGGGCGACGGTGTCGCAGGCTACCGTGGTGTAGCAGTGACCGATATGGGGCTTTGCCGACGGATAGTAGATCGGGGTAGTTATAAAATATTTCCCCTTGTTTCCGCAATTTTCTTTACACATGGTTATTTTTACCTCTTTTTCTGCAAATTGATATATTTTTGAGGCGAAAGCTGCCAAATAAAAATATACTTACTCCACTTTATTATATATCTTTTCCGCCAATTTTGCAAGTAGAGAGAAAAAAATCAAGAAAGTTTTACATATTACATAAAAAAGACTTGATTTTTTTTACGTTTTTTAGTACAATATAGATGGTATCATTTTTTTGCGCGAGTCGGAGCTGTGTCACTACATAATTCTAAAAGCTCTGTTTCTGCGTCATAAAGTTAAAAGCGCAGGGTAAGGCGGCATCGCAAAACCGCTGCGGCATTGGCGGTTTTGTGATGCTGCTTTAAAAATGGGAAATGAGGTAAAACTAATGTCAAACAGGCTTTTTCAAGGAATCGTTCATCAGATGAAGGACGCTGTGAACAGAGTTATCGGCGTGATCGATGAAAACGGAACGATAATCGCTTGCAGCGATCTCACTCGCGTAGGCGGCGGAAACGACTTCTTCTCGATAGAGCTGGGGGATTCCCACGAGGTTTTTATACGCGACGGCTATACCTATAAGCCCTTCGGGGTTCATGTAAAGCCCGACTATGCCGTTTTTGTGGAGGGCACCGACGAGCCCGCCGCAAAATACGCGGGTATCATCGCGATATCACTTTCTGGAATAAAGCAATATTACGACGAGAAATACGACCGCAACAACTTTGTCAAGAATATCATTCTGGACAACGTGTTGCCGGGCGATATCACGCTTAAAGCGAGGGAGCTCCACTTCAACGCCGACATAAGCCGCGTTGTGTTCCTTATCAGCGTTATCGCGGCGAATGACGTTTCGGCGTATGACGTTGTGCAGAACCTCTTCCCCGACAAAAACAAGGATTTCGTGTTTAACATAACGGAAAACGACATCGTTCTCGTCAAGGAAGTCAAGAACAATATGGATGTGAACGATCTGGAGAAGCTGGCTCGCTCCATTTCCGACACGCTGTCGAGCGAATTTTTCACCAAGGTGAACGTGGGAATAGGTACGCCCGTTATGGGGGTAAAAGACCTGGCGCGCTCCTTCAAGGAGGCTCAGACGGCGCTGGAGGTAGGAAAGGTATTCGATACCGACAAGAATATCGTAAGCTATGACAATCTCGGTATCGCCCGCCTTATCTATCATCTGCCCACCACGCTCTGCGAGACATTCTTAAAGGAGGTTTTCAAGAAGAACTCCATAGAGTCGCTGGATCATGAAACGCTGTTCACGATACAGAAGTTCTTCGAGAACAGCCTGAACGTGTCCGAAACATCAAGGAAGCTGTTTGTACACCGCAACACGCTGGTGTACCGTCTTGACAAGATAAAGAAGCTCACGGGGCTTGATTTGCGCGAGTTTGACCACGCGATCATATTCAAGATCGCGCTTATGGTCAAGAAGTATCTGGCGGCTAACCCCACCAAGTTCTGATTTGGAGCGCTTTCGGCGCTTGACGGAAATTGAAGATAAAGCTGTTCCGATTCGCTTCGGGACAGCTTTTGAATGTATTTGCGGCGCTTCGCGCCGAGTGCGGGGCTTTGCACAACACCCCGGCAGGCGAACGAAGTTCGCCGGTGCGAGAAATTTTTTTAAATAATGCAAAAAAATTTTAAAAAATCAGGAGAATAAAATGGTTGAACTTAAGAACGTCAACGTCCACTATTCGAGCGGCGTAGACGCGCTTGTAGATGTTAATCTGAGGATAAACGACGGCGAGTTCGTGTTTATTGTCGGCGAGAGCGGCGCGGGAAAATCTACGCTGATGAAGCTGATGATGCGGGAGATCGTGCCATCCTCGGGACGGGTCTTTGTGAACGGATACAACCTCGCCAAGCTGAAAGGAAACAAAATAGCGAAATTCCGCCGCTCTATCGGGGTGGTATTCCAGGAATTTCGGCTTATCCAAGACTACACGGTGTATGAGAACGTGGCTTTCGTGCTGCGTATAGCCGACCAGTCAATGAAATATATTCGTCAGCGCGTACCCTATGTGCTGAACCTTGTCGAGCTCGCCCACAAGGCGCGCAACAGGACAAGGGAGCTTTCGGGCGGCGAGCAGCAGCGTGTGGCTATCGCCCGCGCCCTCGCGAACGACCCGGGTCTGCTTATCGTAGACGAGCCTACGGGAAATCTCGACCCGAAGCGGTCTTATGAGCTGGTGGAGCTCCTTAAGGATATCAACCGCTGCGGCACTACCG
>CAMWLH010000251.1 GCA_947175045.1 uncultured Clostridia bacterium
GGGTAGAACATATATTCCTTATCGAAAAACGTAAGGGTAACGGGCCATTTTGTGGGATTTATGTCGATACCCTCCGCAAGGTCGAATTTCTTGTAAATATCGGTTTCAAGTATAGTGTCGGTAACAGCCAAAGGCAGCTCTATCGCGTCGCGGTTTCCATCCTTTTCGGCAGTGAAAAGCACCTTGTATTCCCCGATGGGGAGCTTGCCGAAATTAGCGGTCTCTGCGGACTTTATGCTGAGCGTCTCGTCAACGCCGCCGCCCGTTAAACGGACGGTTATCTCGTCCTCGGTGCCAATGCCCTGGCACTTGGCGGTAACGGCAATATCGTCACCCAGAATATACTCGGACAGCATTATCGGGGTAATGAAAACGGGTCTTTTCGCGACTATGGGATAAGTGGTATCTCCCGCGATCACCCGTCCCGTTTCAAGGCTTTTCGCCGTGATAAGGGTCGCACGCCATGTGGTGAGATTATCCGCAAGCTCAAATTCAAACTCCGCGTTTCCGTCAGCATCGGTGACAACAGAACCGAAATAGGGATTGTCGTTAAAGTAGTCCCTGGGGTCTATGTCATCTCCTCCGCCGCCCTTTTCACCCGCGCTGTCGCTGCCGATAACGTGCTGGATATAGCTGTAATAATTTTTCGCATCGGCGTAATATATGTAGGCGTAAAGGTCGTTGAGGATATCAATGTCCTGCGGCATAACGGCGAACGCAGCCTCATCCACAACGCCGAGCATAACGGGAGCGCCCGCGACGGGTCTGCCCTGCTCGTCCGCAGCCTTTACGGACAGCCGCACCGTATCGCCCGCGTCATAGACCTCTTTGTCCGTTGTAACCTCAAGACTTATATTTCTTTCCCTAGGCTCAAATTTAATATTGCCGCCGCTGACGGGGTAAACGTGCCGACCGTCAAAATACGCTCCCTCAAACCGCGCGTTCGGCAGACATTCAAGGCTCGGCGCATATTTGATATCTTGGGCGGGATACACGTTCCGAGAGATAAGATCGTCCTGATAAACCGCAAAGAATACCCTGCCGCCCCGAACATCGGAATCCTCCTTAGTGCAGACAAGCTCAAAATTCAGCGTTTCGTTTTCCTCAAACGGAACGTTGGAGTAGAAGGAAAAGCTATCGTAATAGCTGTAATAATACGATTCTTCATCTTTGGCGCTGTCAAAATAAAAGTGCTTATAGGGGGAACTGTCGACATAGCTGTATTCATAGTTGTAGTAGGACGCACTGTCGCAGGTATTCTGCCCGAGGCTGTCACTGTAGAAAAACTCAAACTCGTATCTCCCCTCCATAGAGGTGGTCGGCAAATCCTCCAGCACCGCCGTGCCGTTCACGGTTTTTACCGTAAACGTTCCTATATTGTCAGACTTGAATTTGTAGATATACCTGTCCACATTTTTCTTTTCGATATAATCGTAATATGTGCCGATCTTTTCCTTTTCGGAGTAGTAGTGTGTTATCTTCACCCTTATCTCGGTATCAAAGGGCTTGCCCTTTAAAATATTATAGTTGGTTTGGTAGTAATTGCTCTCCGCAAGGAACTCCTCTATCCTGCTGAAATCAAGCTGCGTCGTTTTTAAGGTAAGGGAGTAGGTCTCCTTGTCATAAGCCGTCTCCAGCATAACGTCGCGGTAAAACGAGGGAATACGACCGCCAAAGCTGCTGTACTCGTTTTCTACGCCCGTAAGCTGCACGCTTACATACCCATATTGTCTCCGCCAGTTATCCACATCGTCAAAAATCAGCTCCGCCTCTGCGTGACCGTTTTCGTCTGTCTTTATGATCCCGGGCGTCGATTTTTTGTTTGTTTTAAAGGTAAGCCCATTTGCGGGCGTACCCTCGTAAAACTGCGCGGAAACCTCCAGCGGCACGGGGTCTCTCTGGGGCATGATCGCATAATCGGGCAGATCGATCTCCACCGTATAAGTAGGCTTGACATAATCCTGAATGGCAATGCGCTTTTCGCACATCAGATTCTCGCCGTCAAGCAGCGCAATGGGAATATACCATGTCTCATAATGATCCTTAAAGGTGAATTTTGTCGCGAACGTTCCGTCAGGGGCGACCGAGATCTCGTTAACGATGCCCGACTCCTCGCTCGTGCCGAAGCGCAGGGAGAGCTTCCGCGGCAGGGTCACACCGTCCCGTCTGGGCAGGATAACTCCCCAGACGTTCACTGTATCGCTTGTTAGATAAGCCTCCCTGTCGGTGTAGAGGTACATAAAGTATTTGTCGCTGTAATCAACGTCATTTTCCTCATAATTGCTGAAAAGGTCTATATAATTGCTGCCGCCGTACTTGACAGACAAAACGCCCTTAGCGCTCTCGTCCGAGCCAGTGTTTATGACTGCAACGCCGTCCTTGTCAGCCGTTGAGGTATATGTCCTGCCGTTAAGGGTAAGGGATACCTCCGCGCCCTCGGCGGCTTTTCCCGTTTTGGTATCGTTGATAAAGAAGGAATTTTCCCCGCCCAGCGAAAGGGCGTACACCGATATCGGGTTCACCTGCACCATATACTGCGCACGCAAATCGTCCACGGAAATTTCCGCGATATAATAACCCGCCTCCAGATCGTCGGGGAGCATGATCATGCTCGGACGCCATTCGTCAAGGTTCGGCACAGGCGGATCGCTTGACGAAAACCCCTTTTCAAGCCCCGACACGTATGCGGAACAGCTCGCGAATCTGATTTTCTCCTCCGCGAATTTTTCAAAAACCGCACGGTAGTCCTCGGCATTTGCGTAACGATAAAGGTTCAAATCGAAATTTTTTCCTTTAAGCTCTCTGGAACAGAAAACTTCAATAACCGCAGGATCGCCCTCCAAAAATGTCTCACTGAAATTGCCCGCTAAATTGTACACATAAAAATATGAGCCGTCTCCGCTTCCCGTTTTGAACTCGAAGCTGAAGTCCTCCTCCAGCTCCCCCGACAGAGACGATTTAAGTCCGCTTTTGACGGTTACTGTGTACACCGTGTCAAGCTCCATTTTCTCGCTCGGAATGTAGTAAAGCGTGTTCTTGTGGGTCTCAAACCTGCCATTAAGAGCGGGCGTTATCTCAAAATATTCCTTTGCGCTGCCCGCGTCGGCAGGGGAGGAAAATTCTACCTCTATCCCCGAGCTTTTCGCCACGGACTCGCTGCCGTCCGCGGGATAGACAGACTTCACCCTGAATTTTTCCGTTGTCTGAAAAGCCCAGCTGTCCCGCACGTCGCCCTTTTCATCGGCAGCCGCAAGCTTCACAAGGATTCCCTCGGGCAGGGGCTTGGCGCTGCTTAAAAGATAGGTGCCGCTTTTCTCCTTTACAATGCTGAACTCCATTTCGGGGGACATACTTATGCGGGACTTTATCTCCTCCGCGGAAACATCCTCCGACGCGGTTATTCTGAATCCGGAATCGGTGGCGATACACTTTCCGTTTACGGAGAGAGCCTCCACCGCTGTTATAAGACCGTTTTCTATCCTCCCGCGATTTTCCAGCAGCTTAAAGCTACTATCGGACAGTCCCGAAACGGCGGAGACCGTTTCCGAGATATTTTCGGGAACAGACGCTTGAAAAGTCTCCGGGTCTTGAGAAAGCTCCGCGCTCTTTTCACAGCCCGAAACCAACGATGTCAGCATCAACGCTGACAGTGCAGCCGCAAGTATGCGTTTTGATCTTGAAAGAAATGATTTTGCCATAATTGTACCTCCGATTTATATATGTTATTTTTGCTGCCGCAAATATTTTAGCGCTGTAATTGAAATTAGATTACAGAATGGTTACAAAACATTTAAGACTTTTAGAACCTTATGCCCAAAAAATATATTTTATAAAGGTTGATTTCAACGCATTCCTTTTGTGGGTGCCTTCTATCGTTTTTTCCTTTTCCTCTTTTTGTATATTTTATCACAAATACCGCTGTTTGTCAAGGGGCGGACTTATATTTTGCGCATCGTAAAAAGTCGCCAAAAAGCTGCGTTACGGATTTGGAAAATGACGCAACGGACACGCAGGCTCTACCGAAAATACATAAAAAACAAGTCTGTATATAAAGTGTTGATCTAATATATAATGCGGTTAAGTTATGTTGACGAATAGCAAATGATTTAAATGCGAATTTTTCGCACCACTCCACCACTCCACCCGCCTTCGGCGGGTT
>CAMWLH010000252.1 GCA_947175045.1 uncultured Clostridia bacterium
GCTGTATCACAAGCCACTGGCGCAGGCCGTCGGTCATATCCGATTCCGGTTCAAAATATATTGTTGTCGCGGCGGGTCCGGGCAGCGGCAAAACGCGCGTGCTGGTTCACAAGCTGGCATCGCTTATGCTGCTGGAGGACGCTAAGCATGAGCAACTTTTAATGCTCACCTTCTCCCGCGCTGCGGCAACGGAATTCAAAAAGCGGCTGATGACGCTGATAGGAAACGCGGCGAATTTCATTGAAATAAAAACGTTCCACTCCTACTGCTTTGATCTGCTCGGAAAGATAGGCAGTCTGGACGGCGCGGCGGACGTTGTGAAAAAAGCCGTGCATATGATCGAAAGCGGAGAGGTCGAGCCAGGCAGGATCGCGAAAACGGTTCTTGTGATCGACGAGGCGCAGGATATGGACAGCGACGAATACGCGCTAATACGAGCCCTGATGAAACGCAACGAGGATATGCGAGTTATTGCCGTTGGCGACGACGACCAGAACATATATGAATTCCGCGGGTCAAATTCAAAATATATGCGCTCTCTGGTGAACGAATATGGGGCTAAGCAATATGAGCTTATTGAAAATTACCGCAGCCGCGGAAATATCGTTGCTCTTGCCAACGAGCTTGTAAAATCAATAAAATACAGAATGAAAACCGCTCCGATACAAGCAGTAAGCAAGGACGCGGGAACTGTTAAAATAATACATCACGCAAGCGCAAGCCTTGAAGAGCCTGTTGTAAACAGCGTTATTGAAACCTATAGGGAGGGTACCGCCTGTGTGCTTACCGCGACAAACGACGAGGCGCTGCGCGTTGCGTACCTGCTGAACAAGCGCGGTATCCGGACGCGGCTGATACAATCGCTTGACGGGTTCAGATTAAGCGATCTGGCGGAGATCAGATATTTTCTCAAAAAGATAGATTCGCGCCTGCAAACTTCCGTGATCGCTGAGGAGCTCTGGGAGTACGCAAGATCGGAACTGAAAAGAGCATACAGCGGCAGCTCGTGTCTTGAAAACTGCCTGAATATGATAGAGGATTTCAAGCAGACCAAGGGCTACACAATCTACCGCACCGATCTGGAGGAATTTATCAGGGAATCGCAATACGAGGATTTCTATTCAAACGATCTCGGAGCAGTCTTTGTGTCTACCATTCATAAAGCAAAGGGACGCGAATTCGACAGCGTTTATATGCTTTTGAATAATATTAAGGTCAATACCGACGAGGAGCTTCGAAAGCTTTATGTTGGAATAACACGCACCAAAAAGGAGCTTTTTATCCACTGTAATAATTTCTTTGGCAACTGCAATGATGACGGTATGATAAATATTTACGACACAAATTTTTACTCCTCACCGGACGAGATTGCGCTGCAGCTTACGCACAGGGACGTTGTGCTAGATTTCTTCAAGGACAAGAAGTCCGGGATTTTAAAGCTGCGCAGCGGTATGCCGCTCGCAATAGACGGCAATTATCTGACCGCCGATATTGATGGGATTACTATCCGTGTTGCAAAATTCTCAAAGAAATTCGTTCGGGATCTGGAGAGATTTAAGGCAAAGGGTTATTCCCCAACGAGGGCTGAGGTGCGGTTTATCGTTGCCTGGAAATGCGAAAATGACGAGCGGGAATGCGCCGTGCTCCTTGCCGATGTGTTTCTTTGCAGCCGTCGTGACGATAAAGATAGATATGTTTGAATTTGTCGCAGAAGTAATACAAAAGGATAGAAAAAAAGTTGAAAACCGTTACAACGGTCATCTACATAGCCCATATTCTCTGCATAAGCTCAAGCAAACATCAAAATTATTGGATCACATTCCTAAAACTATTGACAAGTCAAAACTTTTTGGATATAATATAAACAAAGAGAGGTGTATCTGATGCGACTGATTGAAAGAAAAGAATATTTTGAAAAGCTGATTGCATTGCGCGATAAGCAGATAATCAAGGTTATAACGGGGGTGCGGCGCTGCGGCAAATCCACACTCCTTGAAATGTTTCGCAGTCATCTGTTGGATAACGGGGTCTCCGATAAAAATATAGTTTCCATAAATCTGGAGGATTATGACTTCAAGGCGCTGCGTCAGCCCGATGCGCTTCATGAGTATATTAAAAGCCGTTTGATCAAGAGCGAAACAACATATATCTTTATCGACGAGATACAGCAGTGCGGCAGCTTTCCCGAGGTCATAGACAGCTTATATATCAAGCCGAATGTTGATATTTATTTAACCGGTTCAAACGCCACTATGCTGTCCGGCGAGATCGCAACATTATTGACCGGACGCTATATTGAAATTTCAATGCTCCCACTGTCATTTAAGGAATATGTTTCGGCAACAAGCAGCGATAATCTCCCGCAAAGATACCGTGAGTATCTTGAAACAGGCTCGTTTCCCTATGCGATAAATTTGCTGGGACAGCCAAGGGAGCTGCGGGATTACCTCGAGGGTTTATATAACACAATAATTGTAAAAGACATCGCAAACCGCAGAAAAATATCCGATACCATGATGCTGGAGAGTATCGTTCGATTTGTGTTTGACAATATCGGAAATCCGCTTTCATCAAAAAAGATAGCTGACACTATGACCTCCGAAGGGCGGAAAATCGACGTTAAAACTGTCGAAAAATATCTTAATTCCCTGCTGGAAAGCTTTATAGCATACCGCGCGACACGCTTTAATATAAAAGGCAAGCAGCATTTAAAAACGCTTGAAAAATATTATATTGTAGATATCGGATTACGGTATATGCTTTTAGGCTCTTCTTCAACCGATGTTGGACACATTCTTGAAAATGTCGTTTATCTTGAGCTGCTTCGTCGGGGATTCGACGTTTATGTCGGCAAGCTGGGTGAATTGGAAATTGATTTTGTTGCGATTGATAACAAGAAAACTTTATATTTTCAGGTTGCCGCGACAGTTCGCGACGAAACCACCTTACAGCGGGAACTTGCTCCATTGGAGAAGATCAACGACCACTATCAAAAGTATATTCTTACTCTTGATGACGACCCCGAAGCTGATTATAACGGTATTCGCCGTATAAACGCACTTGAATGGCTTATCAATGATAACATATAACGCAGAGCCGACCTCCTGTGAGATCGGCTCATATTTATTTTATTTTTAAGCTGTGCTAAATCAAATATCGTCCAAGCATTTTGTCTTGCCCTTAATTTGCTTCAATTCTAACTGTAATACCGCTGATTTTTGCTCTTGGGCTTGTCGGGAATTGTGAGTTTGAGCTTCCCGCACTCCACAAGCGGACGGACGATATTTGTCATAAGATAATTTATAGACAATCTGCCCTTAAAATGCTTCTCAATTTCCGCGCGGGATCTCGGCGTTTGACAGAACGTGAGCAGATCGGCTTCATTTCCGCTTGGGAGCGAAGTTACCTCCGTGCCGTTATAAAGCGTTACTTTGAACACCCCGCGCTCACTCTCGAATTTAGGTTCGGGAAGTCCCGCGTTTTTCAGTGCGCTGTAAACGGTCGGTATGCCGCTGTATCGGTTCTCGGTAATGTCAATAACCTCAAGAGCATTCGCAAGGAACGGATTGCGAGTGTCTGCCGCTACTTTACCAAGTCTGTCGAGGGTCATTCTCCCGTAAAGTCCACCCGGGTTTTCTATCTCAATACGGTTGGAGAACATCTTAATTGTTATAGGCGTGAAATCCGTGTGATTGCTGTAATCACGGTGAACAAGCGCGTTCAGTATCAGCTCTCTTACGGCGATAACAGGGTATTCCGTTCTGTCGACGCGCTTGCCCGTTTGAGGGTCAATGTAAGTCGCGTTCTTCATATTCTTGCGGACGAATTTCAGCGTTTCGTCAAGCATATTGACTATGTTTCCGTCAATACGCGCGTTGTCGATAAAGCGCTCTCCCACAGCGCTCTCCGCGCCTATTTCCGTACCTTGTATTGACACGGCGGTAACGCAAAGCTGCGGGAAAAAACCTTGAGGGTACGGAGAAAACAGCATTACCCCCGCAAGCGTGGGATTATTATCTATTGTAAAGCCTTGCAGAGAGTTTATTTTATCGTTCGGAAGATTGGCGAGGTTCGGCTTTTTCCTACGCATTGCGATAAGGTATTCCGTGTGCGCGGCCGTGTCGATATCGGAAAGCTCGGCGCGTTCCGCAACCC
>CAMWLH010000253.1 GCA_947175045.1 uncultured Clostridia bacterium
CCGCGCGCTCTCCCGCATTATCGGGAATATCTTCTCCCTCAGATACTCCGCGTCCCCCGTGAACTCATAGTACTCCCATATATTCTGCATCAGCCACGCCACCGCCGCGGTCGACCAGCCCCAGTAGAAGTCCCACCCGGGCGCCGTCCAGCCGAACGGGGAGCACTGCGTGTGCGCCGTCCAGCCGTTCTCGGGATTTTCGCCGTCGCTTGCTATATTATAGTACTCCTTTGCGGTGACCCGTCCCGGCTCGCGCAGCGAGTCCAGGAACTCCACCAGCGGCAGCGCCGTTTCCGCCATATTGGTGTTGTATGCCCCCCAGTAGTTCATCTGCAAATTGACGTTTATATGATAGTCGCAGCACCAGGGCGGGGTATTGCTCTCGTTCCATACCCCCTGGAGGTTGGCGGGCAGCGCGCCCTCCCTCGACGAGGAAATGAGCAGATACCGCCCGTACTGGAAATAAAGCATTTCAAGCTGGTCCATAGCCGCTCTGTTGCCCTTTTTGTATTCCTCCAGCAGCCTGTCGGCGGGCATATACACGGGATTTTTGTTTATCCGCAGCGATACCCTGTTGAATATTTCGGAGTAATCCGCGTAATGGGCTTTGTAAAGCTCACCATAGCCCATTTTCGCAGCGTTCTCCACAGCGGGCACGGTTATTTCCTCGGGAGCGACGCCGCTGCGGTAGGTCGGGTACTTCATCGCGTAATCCGTCGCCGCGCAGAAATATATGACCGCTCTGCTTGCCCCGCTGACCCTTATGCCCTCCTCGGAAATATCGAGCGTTCCGTCCGTTTCCACCTTGAAGCGCGCGTCGAACCTCATTCCGTTATCCTCGACCGCGCCGCTGTACACAAGAGTATCGCTCTCGCCGTAAATTTTCGCGGGGTGGGTCTTGTCAAGACGCAGTCTGAAATTCAGCAGCCTGTCGTCCTCCGCGTAACGGTCGTGCGTACCGAACTTAAACACGATCACCCTGTCGGGGTAGCTCGCGAATGCGCTGCGTTCACAATTAACACGCCCAACGCTATAACTGCAATTATAGACCGAGTGCACAATATCCAGATACCTCATATAACCCTGCGGCTCGCCCTCGGGCAGATCAAACTCCAGAACCGCGTCGCACAGCAGCAGGTATGTCCCGAAGTCCCCGTCGCCCGTAAGCTCGGGCAGAAGCTCCGTCACTTGCTGATAATTCCCCGCCGCGAGCTGCTCCTGCACTTCCTTTACATACTTATACCTGTCGCGCTTGTTTCCGCCATAATAGTCCTTCCGGCGTTGGCAGGGACCGCCCGCCCACAGGCTCTTTTCATTCAGCACTATACGCTCCTCGCGCACCCCGCCGAACATCGACGCTCCCATATACCCGTTGCCTATCGGCAGACACTGCTGCTCCCAAAGCTCCTTGTTTCCCTCTTGCTCAAAACTTATTATGTTCATCTTAACTCCTGATCTCAAAAAATTTTCCGCGACCCGCCCGCAAAAGCTCCGTTCCGCTTCGCTCCACTCCGCTTTCACGGGCTACCGCGGAAAATTTTCCTGCGTGGGCTTTATGTTGCTCTTTGCGGACGTTGCTTGGCTTCTCCAACTTTGTGTTGCTCTCGCAAAATTATTTAAATTTGAATTTTCCCGCACCGCCCACTCAACCGCTGCGCGGCAGAGTGGGCTAGCCCGCCCGTAAAAGCTCCGCTTTGCTGCGCTTTCACGAGCGGCTTGCGGGAAAATTCCTGCGTGGGCTTTACGCTGCTCTTTGCGGACGTTGCTTGGCTTCCCAACTTTGTGTTGCTCTTGCAAAATTATTTAAATTTGAATTTTCCCGCACCGCACACTCAACCGCTGCGCGGCAGAGTGTGCTAGCCCGCCCGTAAAAGCTCCGCTTTGCTGCGCTTTCACGAGCGGCTTGCGGGAAAATTCCTGCGTGGGCTTTACGCTGCTCTTTGCGAACGTTGCTTTGCTGCGTGGGCGAGTTGTCGCTCTTTTATTTTAACTGTCCTACCAGAAGCGGCAGGAGCTGCACTATCTCATCATACAGCTTGCCTATATCCTCTTCCTTGCACCCCGCCACTGTGTGGAACATACCCTGCGTCAAAAACGCCAGCACCACATTATTGTGCTTGGTGTTCAGCTCGGGGTACTTTTCGTAGAGCTTGGATTTTATGCGCTGCTCGATTTTTACCGAAAAAAAGCTGCTGCGGCTGCCCGAAAAGATCGTTCTCAGCTTTTTGCGGTTATCCATAAAAGCGCCGAATATTTCCAGAGAATACTTCTGCGGAGCTTCAAAAAAATTCTCCAGCCCGCTCACTATCATTTCATCTATCATCTCGTCCTCTATCTCGTCGGACAGCTCGTAAATATCCGAATAATGCAGATAAAATGTCGCCTTGTTTATGTTCGCGTGCGCGGAAAGCTCCGTTATCGTTATTTTCTCAATAGATTTCTTGCCGCGCAGCTCCAGAAAAGCGCTCTTTATCGCTGCCTTGGTGCGCTGTATACGCAGATCCATATTTATCCCCCTGTCTGTTGGTCGACAAATATATAAAACTGTCGCATATTTGACAGTAAACAATATTTGATGGTTGAACAGAAAAAACAACTCTAGTATAATTATAGTATAAAAAACAATGCTTGTCAACAAATTATTTAAAATAATCCGAAAGTTTTGCTGTCAATGACAAGATAAGAGCAACATAAAGCCCACGCAGGAATTTTCCCGCAAGCCGCTCGTGAAAGCGCAGCGTAGCGGAGCTTTTACGGGCGAGCTAGCCCACTCCGCCGCGCAGCGGCTGAGTGGGCGGTGCGGGAAAATTCAAATTTAAATCAGGAGGCAATATAAATGAATTTCGGCGATTTTTTCTCGGGGGAGTGCTTCGACTCCTACAAATGGCTGGGAGCGCATTTTGACGGAAGGGGTACAATGTTCCGCGTTTACGCGCCCCATGCGGACGGCGTGTCGGTTATCGGAGATTTCAACGGCTGGAGCGACAGCTATATGAACCGACTGGAGGGCGGAAATTTCTGGGAGCTTTACATCGATGGCGCTCTGCCCGAGATGATGTATAAATACCGCATACATACCTCGTCGGGAGCGGCGGAGCGCTGCGATCCCTACGGTTACGGAATGGAGCTGCGCCCCAAATTCGCCTCGATAATACGGGATATGTCAGATTTCGCCTTCGGGGATAACAACTGGCTGCAAAGCCGCCCCACATGGCACGGGGACGCGCTGAATATATATGAGGTGCATCTTGGCTCATGGAAAACCAATTCCGAGGACGAAAACGGGTGGTATACCTACAAACAGCTCGCGCCGAAACTGGTGAACTACTGCAAAAGCGCGGGCTACAACTGCATTGAGGTAATGCCGCTGAGCGAGTACCCCTGCGACGAAAGCTGGGGCTATCAGGGCACGGGATTTTTCGCGCCCACGTCGCGCTACGGCACGGCGAAAGAGCTGAAATATTTCATCAACCACTGCCACAAAAACGGAATAGCGGTGATAATGGACTTTGTTCCCGTACATTTCGCGGTGGACGGCTACGCGCTCGCCAAATTCGACGGCACGGCTATCTTCGAGAGCGGATACAGCGATATCGCATACAGTGAGTGGGGGAGCTGCAGCTTTGACCACACTCACCCCGTGGTGTGCAGCTTTCTGAAATCCGCCGCCAACTACTGGCTTGAGGAGTTTCACTTTGACGGACTGCGCATGGACGCCATCAGCCGCATAATCTACTGGGGCGGAGAGCCTGCCCGCGGCGAGAACACCTGCGGAACAAGGTTCCTCAAAACGATGAATCAGGGGCTTAAGCTCCGCCATCCCACCGCAATACTCTGCGCGGAGGACTCCACCGACTACCCCAGGGTTACCAAAGCCGTAGAGCAGGACGGACTCGGTTTTGACTACAAATGGGATATGGGCTGGATGAACGACACCCTCGACTACTTCAAAAAGACCCCCGAGCAGCGCGTGGACGCTTATCACAAGCTCACCTTCTCAATGCTCTACAATTACAGCGAGAAGTATATTCTGCCATTTTCCCACGACGAGAGCGTTCATGGAAAGGCTACCATAGTGCAGAAAATGTATGGGGATTACGAGGATAAATTCCCGCAGGCGCGGGCGCTGTATATGTATA
>CAMWLH010000254.1 GCA_947175045.1 uncultured Clostridia bacterium
TATTATAATATATCACCACATGGATGTCAATACCTTTTTTGATGCCAAATGAAACCCACCTGCCGAAGTTTTATCTGAACTCCGGCAGGCAACTTAATATATTGGTTTCACATCCCCATAGACATTCCCATATCTTCGGACTCGTCCTGATCCTCGCTTTCGTCCAAATCCTCGTCCTCATCTGGATTTTCAGATTCATCGATCTCGCTGTCAAAATCGTCCGAAAAATCGGCTCTTTCCTGCTCATCGGGTTGTTCCCCGACTTCAACGGAAACGCTCTCACAATGGCTCACAGCGGCTGTTTCTTGCTGTTCTGTGGGTTCCTCTGCCACTTTCTCGGAATCGGTCGGTGCCTCGCTCACGGCTGCGCGCTGTGTCAGATCGCGTTCGATCTCGTTTTCAATCAGCCCGATCACAAACTGCTTTTGCGTCATGTTGTTGCGCTGCAGATAGTCCTTGATCTTTTGGAAAAGCTCCTCTGGCACCTGAAACGCCATTGTTCTCATATTACCCATTGATTTTTCCTCCTGCACATTTAATTTGGGGTGAAGCTCGTCCTGTAATGCAAGTGTAACAAACTCCGCCATTGTCATCTCGTGGTTTTCCAAATACTGTCTGACCTCTGCATGAAGCTCCGCGTCAATCTTGACGGTAACGCCTTTCTTTTCATTCGTTGACATTGTCATCGCTCCTATCCATAAATTTTCTAAAGCAAAATTCCGCGATTTCTTCAACCGCGGAATCCGTTTGTGATGCCTCAATCAGAAGCAGTTCGTAAAGCCATGCCGGAATCTCAATCTCCATTTAAGTCCTTTCTCAGTTCAAACCCGCCCTTGAACTGTACCGTTATGGTGTCCTTGCTCTCGACCGTGACCTTTTCGATAAGTTGCCGTACCGCCACATCGTCATACTCGTTCAGCGTAAAATCTTCGCTTTCGAGCCGTTTCAGCACCGCATCAAGATCGGCGGAGCCTCTTTGTGCTGTCATTTGTTTCGCTTTTTCGGTTTCGATGAACTCTCGCAGCGTTTTCATTCGTAGCTGCTTTCCTGTTCCTCTTGGTCGGTGCTGACGCGGCAGTATGCAGCTACTTTTAATCGTGAAGTCCTCTGCGTTTCCTCACGGGATTTCGCGGGTATCACCACTATCTGCATATCGCTTTGTGCCGTTGTTGCTATCATGTTCTCACCTCGCATATTGTCATATATTTTAATTGAGCGCACCTTATAATAAGTGCTTCAACCTTATCCTTATCGGGATTTTCGGAATCGAGCAGCCGATTTATTTCACTGGTCATGCGCTGAATTTCATCGGTTGGCTTGTATTCCGTGATTGTCACCTCTGCTTGATGCTGCTCGTCCTGCGGAGCGGGTTTGCGGTATGTGTTCCGCTCCGACTTTATGCGAGCCGCTTGCCCGAAGTCCTCGGCGGTAATGATCTGCGGATAGCCGCTTTCGCCAATGTATTTCTTGTTTCCAAGCACTCGGCAGACCATGTTCTTGTTCCATAGTGCCTTGCCCGTATTATATGGTATCTGCATTTCGGCGGCTATGGTTTTCAGCGATTTTCCGCCTATGTAGTCCGCGAAGATTTTTCGTACTGCCTCGGCTTCGGGAGCGTTCAGCGCGTATTTTCCGTTCACCATGCAGTAACCGAACGGTATGCTTGCCATGTGCTTGGAGCTTGTTCCATAGCCGTATAAATGCAGCTTGAAATTCCGTTTCCCTTATCTGTCGAATGCCGCAGTTCGCAGCTAAATCATTATGATTTCTGCATACCCAGCGCACACAGCCTTTGCGTTCTTTTCTTCTGAACGTGCATCCGCAGTTTGCACAGACAATCTTTTTTCGGAATGGACTTTGTTCCTTTGCCATTCCGGTCGGCGTATCTTTTCGTGCGAGTATCCGCTGTGCGTTTTCAAAGATTGCCTTTTCGATGATCGGCTCGTGCGTTCCGCTGACGTAATACTGCTCCTTTTCACCGCGGTTTCTGACTGTCCTGAACGGCAATGTGTCTGTGGTGAAGCGTTTTTGCAGCAGGCTGTCGCCGATATACCTTTCATTTGTAAGTATACAGCGGATCGTTCCGTGCCGCCAGACTTCCTTACGAACGCCAAGCGAATTCAGCCGTACTGCAATCTCGTTCATTCCGATCCCGCTGACATACCATGAGAAAATCTGCTTGACGATTTCTGCTTTTTGGGGGTTGATCTGTAATTTGCCATTGACATAATCGTATCCGAACGGGGTGGACGCGGTTTTGTAAGTGCCGTCCATCATACGTTTTTTGACTCCCAATCGGCAGTTCTTGGATATCGCCATCGACTCCTCTTGGGAAAACTGACTGTACATCGCCAGCATCATTTCCGAGCTTATCTCGCCCGTGTCGATATTCTCCTTTTCAAAGTATACCGATATGCCAAGCGTTTTCAGTTCGCGTATCGCTTCAAGGCTGTCTTTGGTGTTGCGCGCAAACCTTGATATTGATTTTGCGAGTACCCTGTCGATTTTTCCTTTCCGACAGTCGCTCATCAGCCTTTGGAACTCGGTTCGCTTTGCCGCCGAGGTTCCCGATATACCTTCGTCTGCGTACATATCTACGAATACCGCGTCGGTGCTGTTTTGGAGCAGCTCGGTGTAGTACCGTATCTGTGCCGCGAATGAGTTCAGCTGATCCTCGCTGCTGCTTGATACTCGGGCGTAGGCGGCTGTTCTGACGACCTCGTCGTAACGGTTTCTTGCGGGTATTATTGTGATTTCAGCCATTTCATCAGCTCCTTTCATAACACAGTATACCGAAACGGTTCGGGTTTATCTATCACCAAACCGGACGAAATATCTACGGCTATTTGTATCAAAATCGACAAAAGCGGACAAGGGTTCAAATCTCTGTGATCCGCTTTATGACAGCGTTTTCAATCTTTCTGCGCTGTGCCTCGGTTATGAGATTCTCACTCAGCAGCTTGTCCAGAAAATTGCGGCACAAGTAGAATTTGTACCTGATTATTGCTTCTCTATCCATAGCCACCTCAATTATATTTTGAATTTAAGCCCACGCTTATTTTTAGTGCACGGTCAACCTCGTCCATCGTGAAATCGTTGATCCTGCCGACGTAATCGGTTAATCGCGATTTGTCCAGTACGCGGATTTGTTCCAACATTACGCTTGAATTTTGTGGCAATCCCGATTTCCCCGCGAACGTAAAAACGTGAACGGGAAGCCTGTTCAGAATACGCTTTGTTGTGATCGGCGCGGCGATTGTCGTGCTGCTGTTTTTGTTGCCTTTGTTGTTCTGGATTATGAGAACGGGACGGATACCGCCTTGTTCGCTGCCGATTATCGGCTCCAGATTTGCGAGGTATATTTCACCCCGCCTTATGTTTTTCTTGTTCATTTTAATTCCTCACTACTTATGTAAAATCTCGGCTCTGCGTAAAATTACACAGAGCCTCGACTTTATATATTAAAGCGGATTACTCCGCTGTTTGCCTGTAAAAACTGTGTCGTATTTGCTCTGCCCCCCGACTAAAAGGGAGTTTTTCAGACCGCTGTTTAGCACAACAGCGTCATAGGTCTTTCACCTCAACATGGTTCTCATGAAGCCGCCCTCACTACGATGAGTTATGACCGGACGGAAGTATCATTATCCCCCTGCGCAGGTCATCGCGCACTTGCTGCCACGCAAGTTTCGGGAGCTGCTCTTTATCGCTCGGTTATGGATCATCTTGCGGAATAATTATGAGCCGTGGCTCTTTCGGCAACGTGCCGTGCTTGTCCGTTTTGTGATCCGGTGAACGTCTTGGCGGAGCGCTCCTTTCGCTTTCAACCACTATCGGCTGCGCAAGGGAAAGTATCTGAAATACTGCTATTCAATTGTCAATGAACTTAAGGGAAAATTTACCCCTCTATAATATTCGCCGTTGGGAAGGGGTGTTTGACAACCGAAATTCCAAAAAAATTTTTATTTTCTTAAAATTTCATACAACTTGCACAAAACTCGTTGCTTGATTTTGTTAATATTTTGCTGCGTTTGGTGCAGCTCCGCGGCGAGCTCCCGTTCGGTTCGACCAAAATAAAAAAGCTGAGTGATGAGGTATCTTTCCTCGTCACTCAGCTTTTCAA
>CAMWLH010000255.1 GCA_947175045.1 uncultured Clostridia bacterium
CCACCAGCACAAAGGTATACAGCCAACTGAAAAACGAGGGGATCTTTTCAAGAACCTTGCCCATAAACAGGCGCTCTATAATGATAAGCACGCCGAAATAGACTCCCCAAAGCATGAAATTCCAGCTCGCGCCGTGCCATATTCCCGTTACCGCCCACACTATAAGCAGATTGATTATCGTGCGCGGCAGCCCCTTGCGGTTTCCTCCGAGCGGGATATAGATATAGCTTCTGAACCACGCGCCGAGGGTCATATGCCAGCGCCGCCAGAATTCCGAAATACTATGCGACATATAGGGATAGTTGAAGTTCTCGGGGAAATTGAAGCCCATCATCTTCCCAAGACCTATCGCCATATCCGAATAGCCGCTGAAATCAAAATATATCTGGAACGTAAAAGCCAGTATGCCCAGCCACGCCGTTACCGCGGAAAGCTCCCCGTAATCCATAGCCTTTATCTGCGACCAAAGCATTCCTATATTATTCGCGATAAGCACCTTTTTGCCAAGTCCCGTTATAAATCTGCTTATCCCGTCGCCGAGCATTTTTTCGGTAACGCTGCGGTTATCCAGCTCGTTCTGCACGTCCTCATAGCGCACTATGGGACCCGCCACTATCTGCGGGAACAGCGTAACGAACGCCATAAAGCTCACCGCGCTTTTCTGCACCTTTATGTTGCGGCGGTACAGATCGATAGTGTAGCTCATTGACTGAAACGTGAAAAAGCTGATGCCTATCGGCAGCGGCAGATTCGGATTAGGTATCGACAGCCCGAACCACCCGTTCACGGAATTTATAAGGAAGCCCAAATATTTGAACGTTCCGAGCAGCCCTATGTTCATCACCAGCGATACGATAAGGCATATCGTCCTGATCTTCGGCTTATCGTCGTATCTGTCGATCAACCTGCCTGCCGTGTAGTCAATAAACGTCGACAAAATCATCGCCAACACATATATCGGCTCACCCCATGCGTAAAACAGCAGTCCGCTGACAAGTATGACCACATTTTTCGCCCTTTTGGGCACAGCGTAATATATTATAAAAACTATGGGCAGAAACGCAAACAAAAAAGTAAGACTGGAAAAAACCATACAACCCTCTTATCTGAAAAAATTTTTCGCACCGCGCCAATGACGCAAAGCGTCATTGGCGCTAGCCTGCGCGGTAAAGCTCAGCTGCGCTGCGCTTTCCCGCGCGCTTGCGAAAAATTTTCCTGCGTGGGCTTTACGTTGCTCTTTGCTATCAAAACCTAAATCTGCTGTTCTCCCGCTTCAAGCCGTTTAAATTCCTCAAGCGTATAATTCACATTAAGCAGCTCCAGCAGCATATTGGCGCTTAGGCGCTCCGGCAGACCCAGACGGCGCTGCAATTCCCTGCGGCGCTCGGCGGAGTTTTCCGCTCCGATATACCCAAGCTCCATCAGGTCGGACTTGGTGATGGGATTTTCTCTTTCGGGAACATCGTCGGCGAGCACGCCCGCCCTGCGAAACGCCTCAACAAGCGCCTCGCTCGTCATTCCCTCAACGCCAAGCTTGCCCTCCTTGGAGGGAGAGTCCTTGCGCCGCTCCTTACCGTAAATATCGGGGATATAGCAATTGATGACCTCTCCCTCTTTCACGATATTCTTAATATGCGAGCGTATCTGAAAACCCGCGCTGTCGCTGTCGGTGAGGATAATTATCCCCGTTTTCTTAGCCAGAGCCTTTATAAGCTCTGCGGTTTCCTTATCCTTGTACAGCCCAAAGCCGTTAGTCGGTATAATTATCGCTTCAACAAGGGAGGACAGGCGTATCTTGTCGTACCTGCCCTCTACTATTATCGCCTGTTTTATTCGTATCATTCTTTTATTTAGGCAGCGCCGATATCTCCGTCAGCGCCTCCTCTATAAGCGTTCTCTTATCTGCCTTTGAGGAATTGAGCAGGCGGTTGGTTTTATAGAGTATCACCAAGCACTCTCCCAAGTATTCCTCCGACAGCCTTGTCACCGAGCCGTAAGCCTTTTTCATCAGAAAAGCTCGGTTAGGGGGATATCTGAAAGCCGCCGCCGCGTCGTTATAGCTCTTTTTGGCTGTCTGCCCCAGTTTAGCGCGGTACAGGTCGGTAAAATGAGACGACAGCGAGGCAAGAATTATTATCGGCTCTATCTGCTGTGTGAACAGATCGTCCAGTATCCTGAAAGCGTTATCCCTGCGCCCCGCGAATATCTCTCCCGCAAGCGTGTATACGCTCGACTCCACGGGCTTGGGCGTGAGCTTCACTATATCCTCGCGGGTGATTTCGCCGCCCGCCTTATAGGCGCAGAGCTTGTCCACCTCGCCGGAAACAGCGGTAAGGCTTCGCCCGCACACCTCTGCGAGGTACGTCGAGTTCTCGCGGGAGAGCGCACAGCCAGCCCGCGACGCGCGTTTTTCAGCCATAGCCGCCACCTGCGCCGCGCTCATATAGCACAGCTCGCACACAACACCTGCCTTTTCCGCAGCCGCCATCAGCTTTTTGGCTTTAGCCTTGGGCTTTTTGGAATCAATATCCACATTTCTCTCGGATATGACCAGAACGGTCGTTTCGGGAATATCCCCGATTATCTTTATATACGCGTTAAGCTCGGCGTTATCCATGCTGTCGGGTTCAAGGTCGTTTATGAGCACACACTTGTATTCCGAGAAAAACGGCAGACTGTCCACATAATCCGAAAGCTCGTCGGAGCGCGGATTTCCCGTGAACTTCATAAAATTCATCTCGTCAGTACCGCCGCCAACGGTTAAGGATATTATCTTGTCTGCGTACATCTTTACAAGATACTTTTCCTCCCCGAAAAGAAAATACACACGGGAGGGCTTCCCCGCCTTAAGCTCCGCCTTGAGCCGCGGCTCGTCTATCCTTGCCATAGCTTACGCCATGCCCTCGTGCAGCTTTTTGCCGCCGAGTATATGAAAATGCAGATGCCGCACCGTCTGACCGCCGTCCTCGCCAATGTTCGATACCACACGGTAGCCGCCCGAAAGCCCCTCTTGCTTGGCTATCTCGGCAATTTTAACAAATATATGCGATACCACCGCCGCGTTCTCCGCATTCAGCTCGTCCACGCCCGCTATATGCTCCTTTGGAATAACCAATATATGCGTGGGAGCCTGCGGATTGATATCCCTGAACGCGAGAACCTTGTCGTCCTCATACACCTTTGTCGAGGGTATATCCCCCGCGATTATTTTACAAAACAAACAATTTTCCATAATTTTCTCCATCATATCTAAGAAAACGCTGATAAAAATATAATCGCCCCGCTCAAACGAGCGAACCCACGGAGCTGATTGCGTTACGCTCCGCTTTAATCAGCGTTTCCCTAATTCTCTCCAAAAGCCATCCAAGGAATTTCCTCTCCGCCGAAAGCGAGAATTGCGTCCTCGCACATTCCGACGTGGCACATAATATGCCTTATCTGTGCGCATATTACGCTGAGATATGTAAATTCCATATCGTCCCGTATCTTTCGGCAAAGCATTTCATCGTTCAGCGAATCAAAAAACTTATCCTTTTTTACATCAAAGGCTTTAAAGCAATCCTTTACCTGTTCCTTTGTCATAAAACCGTCGCTTTCACCGCACCACTCATCTTGACACAGCTTATCGCAAACGTTGTCGGGAATATGCAGGCAGGAACTGAACTCCGCCATATAATCGAGCCTCAGCCAGAAATCGCTCCCCATAAGCGCGTGAACGATATGATTCCAAATCGGCAGACCGTTGTTATCCGCTTTCCAAAGCTCGTCGGGACAAATTTCAATCGCGCTTTTCAGCATCTTATAGCTGTCCTCGTACTGCACTTTAAGCATTTTTACGATATTGTTCATATTATCCACCTCTTTAGCTGAATTCACTCGATATATTTCTTCATGATATCCTCTGCGTCGAGGGTATCTCACCCGCGATTATTTTACAGAACAAACAATCCATAACTACTAACTCAAATCAAACGTCGAATATCCATACCCGCGGATAATCCGGCAAAGCTCGTGAAAATCTCTGTCGTTTTTTCTCTCGGAGAACAGCCCGCGCTTGTCGAAGGACACCCTGTAGCGACAGCAAAGCGACTGAAACTCGACAAATGGGGGCTTTGAGGTA